>DATHFS010000542.1:0-7484 GCA_035317975.1 Cyclobacteriaceae bacterium
CGTTATATGAAAAATTCAAATTGGAAGGAAAACTGGCGACCCGCCTGTACGTGATGCTCGAGGCACAGGACAACAAGTTGAGAGAGTGGTACAAACGAGGGCCGGAAATAGATTCCACGCACCGGCTTACCATCCGGTCAATTAAGCTTCACTGTGACGGCGCGCTCGGCACGCGGAGTGCATGGTTACTGGAGCCGTATAGTGATCGCAGTGATTTTTATGGGATGGCCACGATCTCCATGGATACGGTTTTGAAGACCTGTCGTGATGCCTTGCAATTTGGATTTCAGGTTTGTTCTCATGCGATCGGCGACCGGGCCAACAAGGAAGTCCTTGACCGGTACGAGATGGCGTTCAAGGAAAACCCTGAGAAAGCCAGGGAAGCCCGGTTCCGGATTGAACACGCTCAACATCTTCATCCTGATGACATTCCCCGATTTGGACGGTTGGGCGTGATTGCCTCGATGCAGGCTATCCATTTATCATCCGACCGGCCGTGGGCGATAGACAGGTTAGGCAAGAAAAGAATGGAAGAAGGTGCCTACTGCTGGCAATCGTTGCTCCGGACGGGAGCGAAAGTAATCAACGGCACCGACGTTCCGGTCGAACCGATCAACCCGGTAGCCTGCTTCTATTCCTCCGTTACCCGAAAAACATTAGCAGGCGAACCAGAAGGCGGTTATGAACCGAAGGAAAAAATGACGCGCCAGCAGGCTTTGCGATCCTATACCCTTGATGCGGCGTACGGAGCATTTGAAGAAAAGGTCAAGGGATCCATCGAGCCGGGCAAGCTCGCCGATTTCACTATTTTCTCACAGGATATCATGTCCGTTCCGGAAAAAGAGTTGCTCAAGACCGAAGTGGTCATGACAATCGTAGGAGGGAAAGTGGAGTTTGAAAAGAAATAAATGCCGCAGACCTGTCCGACGAAGCCTTGGCGAAGTCGGATTCACAGATTAATGCAAGCCTCGAATGATGGTTATGAAAATATTACGTGCTTACGCGAGGGTGTAATCTTAATCTTTCAGAAACCGATGTGCCCGATCCATCAACAGTTTACGATCGGCCGTAATGGTCGGGTCACTGTATATGCGGGAGGATAAATCACCTACAACGCCTTTTTTATACCCAAGCTTTTCAGCGATTTGTTCGCAAAAATGGATCTCGCTCTTGAAAACCTGGCCATCGCTTTTCATGAGCTGGATCAAATGGTACAGGTGCTCAAACTTCTGGTCCTCTGCAAGGGTGCTTAAATCGCCGATGGGCTGAGGTTTTTTAAGCATCCCATCCACAATCTCCTTGGAAATTCCATTAGCCCTGGCGATCATATGGATGGTTTTTGATTCCTTCTCCGCAACAGTGGAATCGCTGGCTGCCAGATTTATCAATACATTCAATTGTTCCTTAATCATACAGAATAAATTTGGTTGGAAATTAATCGAGATTATGTATCGAAATTTAGGTAAAAAACGGGTAAATAGTACGCCGTTTGAAAAAAATCCTTTAAAGTTGGATATTTTAAGCAACCCTTGAATCAGGAACCGGTCTTTGATCAAAATTTGGTTATGAAAATTAATTTCACTGTTATATTGATTTTTTGTCTCGCGGTTTCAGGATTGGCCCAGCAAAGCGAGGTCAGGCAGATCGGTGCATTTCAGGCGGTTAGGGTCTCCGAGGCAATCGATGTTTATTTAAAAAAAGGAGAGAAGGAATCGGTGAAAGTAGAAGCTACCGGAACCGATCTTTCGAATGTGCTCACCGAAGTAAACGGGACTACCCTTAAAATTCATATGCGCGACGGCAACTTCCGTGGCAGGAAGTCGGTCAAGGTCTACGTCACGTACACCCGCCTTGAAAAGTTGTCCGCCAGCAGCGCCTCCAACCTATTTTCAACAGACCTTATTAAATCGGGCAAATTGGAGATTAGCGTCTCCAGTGCCGGATCGGTGGAGGTAAAATTGGAATCAGAATCCGTGATTGTAAATGCTTCCAGCGCCGGGAAGACTGTTTTGGAAGGGAATACTAAGTCGCTGGAGATAGAGGCCTCAAGCGCCGGAGATATTGATGCCTATAATCTTGAGAGCGAAATTGTCAATGTGAGTGTGAGCAGCGCCGGCAGTGCTAAAATAAACGTATCGAAAGAACTTCAGGCCCACGCGAGCAGTGGTGGAAGTATCCGGTACAGGGGCAACCCGCTTAAGACCAACACAGATTCGAGTAGCGGCGGCTCGGTGAAAAAGACGAATTAGTCGATACAAAACACATAGGCATAGAGGTACATAGGCACATAGTTATGTAAGGAAAGTTGCCATTGATTTGGAAAACAACCTATGTGTCTATGTGCCTATGTATCTATGTGTTTTTTAGCGCGGTGGTAGCTTAATAAAACCAGGCTTTTCTGCCGCGTGCCCATCAAACCGCCCAAAAGCGAAGCGGGTCTCTTGCCGGTTCTGTTCCCAATTCAATAAGGCTTCGGAGAAATTTCTTAAATACGCAGAGTCCATCTGGATAACCGGGTAACGGCTTGTTTTTTTGGTGAAATGGATCATGATTTTGTTATTTCTGTACTTAGACGAACAAATCTGCCCTTTAGTTTAAGCCTATCCGGAATTATTTGTTTAAAAATCTGTCAGTCATCGTCATATACTTTAACTAAACTTGCAACGGGAATGCCCAAGGTCGGGCAAACGGTTTGTCTATGATGAAGAATAAATTTGTCCTTGTAGCGCTATTGGCGACGCTGGTTTATGGTTGGAACTACTGGGGTACGTCCATTTATATTCTCGACGAGGCAAAAAATGCCGGATGTGCTGCCGAAATGATGCAGCGAGGGGATTGGATCATTCCGATGTTCAACAACGAATTTCACGATAAGCCGGCCGTGCAGTACTACTTTATGATGGCGGCCTACAGCGTATTCGGGGTCAATGCATTTTCAGCGCGGTTTTTTTCGGTAGTGTTCGGAGTATTGACTGTGTTGAGCGTCTTCTGGTTTACCCGGCGGATCCTTCATGAAAAAACGGCATTCTATGCTTCCCTTCTCCTGATCTCTTCCCTTCAGATGGCCTATCAGTTCAGGATGGCGGTGCCGGATCCGTATTTACTTTTCTTTCTCACCACAGGGCTTCTTTCGTTTTATGTCGGGTATAGCGAGAACCGGCCCGGGTTCTTATACACATTTTATGCATTCATTGGACTTGCATTCGTAGCCAAGGGCCCCATCGCCTTTGCTTTGCCGGGGCTGATCGTTTTATTATTCCTCATTTGGAGAAAGGACTTCTCCTGGAGCAGGCTGATGGCGCTTCGCCTTATTCCCGGTGTGCTGTTGACCTTGATCGTGGGCCTGCCCTGGTACATCGCGGTGGGATTTGCTACACACTGGACATGGCCGGAATATTTTTTTATTACGCACAATCTGAACCGCTACGTAACGACCTTTGAAGGCCATGGCGGTTTTCCGTTAGACACGCTTGTCATTGTCATCGCAGCCCTATTGCCCGTCTCTGTTTTTATTCCCCAAATGATAAAAATGGTCTGGATGGAAAAGAAAAATCAGCCCTTTCTTTTGTTTTCTCTGGTTGTTTGTCTGACCCTGATCGGTTTCTTCCTGTTTTCAAAGACCGTATTGCCCAGTTACCCGGCTCCGTGCATTCCGTTTGCGGCAGTACTGCTTGCTTATTTTGTGGATCGCGTTGAAACGGAAAAAAGCAACCGGACAAAAAAGTTGGTGATCAACGGTGCGGTTTTTATTTTGATTTCAATTTGCTTCCCGGTAGCTGCCTTTATTGCGCTGCGAATGGATCCGGAATTGAATGAACTTACTCACCTGGCGTATTATTTTATAGTTATCCCCGTTGGCGCGGTTGTAGCGTTCCTCTATCTCCTTCGCAGCGATATGCAACGGGCGTTCTATAGTTACGTGATTTCATTTTCCGTCGTGCTGATCCTGGCATTTACTTTTGTGCTGCCGGCAACCGATGCCAGGAACCCGGTTTCACGAAGCATGCCGCTGATCCGGCAATACGACCGGCCGGTTGCCTATTTTGATTGGATCAATTCCGCCTACGTATTTCAATATGGCAAACCGATCCCCAAGCTCGAAAATGATGCGGACCTTGATGAGTTTGTCCGTAAGAACGGAAAGGTGCTGATCATCTCTTCGAAGAAGGCGTGGGAAAACTCAAGCAACAAGGATTTCAAAATTATTTTTGAGTGTAAGGATTTGTTTGAAAACCCGACGTCGGTTGTGCTCATCAATTAACCTCACCCCCGGCCCCTCTCCGTTTCGGAGAGGGGGGATTTATTCACGCTCGTTCTAGTGTTTGACTCGCTCCATTGTGTGAAAAGTGTTTTACGTCCCCCCTCTCCGTTTCGGAGAGGGGCCGGGGGTGAGGTTAATCGACTATCTCTTCGACATGATACAACGGCCTTCCCTTCGTCTCCAGGTAGACTTTAGAAATGTACTCACCCAATATTCCTACAGCCAATAACTGGATTCCTCCCAACAAATAAATAGGCAGGGTAATCGAGGCCCAGCCCGGTACATTTCTCCCTGTCAGGACAACCCATATGACCCATGCTGTCGCCAGGAGACTGCCCAGGAAAACGAAGGCACCCAGGGCCATAATGATTTTCAAGGGATAGTTGGTAAAGGAAGTTATACCAGTGACCGCAAAATGGACCATTTTCCAAAAGGGATATTTTGATTTCCCGGCTTCCCGTTTTTTCCGGGTATAATAAACCAGAGAGGAGGGGTACCCCATCAGGGGGAAAATACCGCGGAGGAAGAGGTTGACTTCGCTGTACTTCTTCAGTTCGATAAGTACCTGGTTGGACACGAGCCGGAAGTCGGCATGGTTGTAGATCAACGGCACACCCATCCTTAGCATGAATTTATAAAACAGCTCCGCGGTGGCGCGTTTATAGGTAGAATCGGTATCGCGGTTTCCCCGGACACCATAAACGATATGGTTGCCTTTGACAAATTCATCCACCATCGTAGCGATAACACCCGTATCGTCTTGCAGATCGGCGTCCAGAGAAATGCAGCAGTCAGCCTTGTTACAAACGTAATGAAGGCCGGCGAGGAGCGCCTGCTGATGGCCGACGTTGCCCGCCAGCTTCAGTATTTTTACTTTTTCATTTTTGTGGGCGCGGAGGAGCGAGACCGTCTGGTCGCGGCTGCCATCATCTACAAAAATAATAAAGCTCTTCTGGCTGATGTGTTGATTGCGAATGAGTTCATCCAGCAACGCAGTAAGGGTCTGGACGGTAGACACAATGATCGCCTCTTCGTTAAAACAGGGAGTGACAATAGCGAGAACGGGTTGGGCAGGCTGCACCATTCGAGGTAGATTAAGAATTAATGTAACAAAGTATACAAAAATTACTTGGTAGCCTTCCGCCGGTTCAGGGAATCGCGGATTTTGAATACGGTGAGGCAGCTGAGGATACCCAAAAACATCCCGGCCATGATATCCCCAGGATCGTGTACGCCGAGGTAAATCCGGGAGAACAGGATGATCACTGCCCAGCAATAAAATACAGCGATAATGGACCACTCCGGCCACAAGAGCGTAAAGGCCGTAGCCGCTGCCACGGCATCTGCCGCGTGCCCTGAAGGGAATCCATACCCTCCGCCTCCACTCCGTTGAGCAATTCGCGTGTCTACTTCATAGGGGCGCGGTTCCTTAACAAGCCTTTTTAGCGTGTTGGAGAGCGCTCCGGCAAGGGCTACAGAAAAGAGGATCAAAAGGGCTTTTTCGCGGAGCGACTTGTTTTGCCGCAGTAACCCTATAATAAGGAGCAAAACAGGAATCCCTACACTGATAACGTCAACATAGTCCGTGATAAACTGAAAAAAAAGGATGCTGAAGCCTGTGCTGGTTGCCTGAAGGTGGGCAATCAGGTCAAGCTCCCAGGTGCGGGGAAACATATAAATTACCGCCGTGGCAATCAATGATACGATAAGGAGTATCCGTGCAAACTTCATTTCAGCAAGGTGATTCTTTTGGCTTAAAATTAGCATTTTTTGAAACAGGGCATTTGGCGGTTGGCTAATGCAGGGTCCCCGGCATGTCGGGGCAGGCACAGAGAACACGAAGAAGACACGAAGAGCACAAAGGGTCCATCCCCGTGGTTTGTTCGGCTCCACCAAGCGTCAAGCGCTAGCCGCCAAGCAAGCCATCTCATTCGATTGCAAAGACCAAGCGATGCAGAGTGCTGGGGGAATCCTGTGAATTCCTTGAGTTCAATCGAATGCGGTGAAAAAAAATCAGGTTCGATTCTTAACCATATTTTCAGATAAAATACTGCCGTATTTAAAAATAAGTTTAGGATAAACCCTTTGTTTAGAAAAAATATCTATTTTTGGCGCGAACAGATTAAATCCACAACCACTATGGCGATATTACGATTTGAAGCCCTCAAAAAACTTAACGAACGCCCAAAAATTCATGTTGAACTTTCGACGCCGAACATTTCTGAATTCTTTGGCGAAAATGTTTTTGGTATGAAACAAATGCGGGGCACCCTGGCACCTGCAGTTTTCAAGAAAGTAAGCAATGCTATTAAAAACCACGAAAAAATTGATGAAGAAACAGCCGATGCCGTAGCATCTGCCTGCAAGTCCTGGGCGATTGGCAAAGGAGCAACGCACTTTACCCATTGGTTCCAGCCCATGACCGGTGGAACAGCCGAAAAGCACGACTCCTTTTTTGACGCCCTTGCCGGCATTGAAAAATTCAAGGGAAGTGAATTGGTTCAGCAGGAACCTGACGCCTCCTCTTTTCCAAGCGGAGGTATCCGAAGCACATTTGAAGCACGTGGATATACTGCCTGGGATCCGACTTCCCCCATGTTTTTGTACGGAAGAACCCTGAGCATCCCCACCATCTTTGTTTCCTATACAGGGGAGACACTTGATACCAAATCACCATTGCTAAAAGCATTGAAAGCGGTGGACGTTGCGGCCACCAAAGTCTGCCAGCTTTTCGACAAGGATATTCAACACGTTAATTCCTCCCTGGGACCGGAACAAGAATACTTTGCCGTGGACAAGGCGCTTTACAGTGCCCGCCCTGACCTGGTCATGACAGGCCGTACCGTATTTGGCCATGCACCTGCCCGCGGACAACAGTTGGAAGACCATTACTTCGGTACTATTCCCGGCCGTGTCTACGACTTCATGCGGGAATTTGAAATTGAATGCTGGAAGTTGGGAATTCCGGTTCGCACGCGCCACAATGAGGTAGCCCCAAGTCAATTTGAAGTAGCGCCGTTGTTTGAGGAAGTGAATGTGGCTAATGACCACAACCAATTAATGATGGACGTCATGAGTCGTGTGGGTGAAAAGCACAACCTCAAGATCCTTTTGCACGAGAAGCCTTTTGCCGGACTGAATGGAAACGGCAAGCACAACAACTGGTCGTTGATCACTGATACCGGCGTGAATTTGTTTGCGCCTACCAGTTCAGCCCGCGATA
>DATHFS010000543.1:0-4152 GCA_035317975.1 Cyclobacteriaceae bacterium
TAAACCATATCATTAAGGGAATTACCGGAACGGTGGTGGTAAAATTGGAATATTTCAACCCGGGCAATTCTACTAAGGACAGGATGGCTCTGAAAATGATCGAGGATGCTGAGAAGGCAGGGATTCTGAAACCCGGCGGCACCATCATCGAAGGCACTTCCGGCAATACGGGCATGGGCCTGGCCATCACGGCCATTGCAAAAGGGTACCGGTGCATTTTTACCATGGCCGATAAACAATCGCAGGAAAAGATCAATATTCTCAAGTCCATGGGCGCCGAAGTGATTGTATGTCCGACCAATGTAGAACCGGAGGATCCGCGATCCTATTATTCGATTGCCCGCAAACTGAACAAGGAAATTCCCAATTCTTTCTATCCCAATCAATACGATAATCTTTCCAACACAGCGGCTCACTATGAAACCACGGGCCCTGAAATCTGGACCCAAACAGCGGGAAAAATTACGCATTACGTTGCCACCGTTGGAACCGGCGGCTCCATGTGCGGCACGGCAATGTATTTAAAAGAACAAAACCCCTCCTTATTTGCTTTGGGCATTGATACCTATGGATCGGTTTTTAAAAAATACAAAGAGACCGGCGTGTTTGACAAGAATGAAGTTTATCCCTACCTCACCGAAGGGTTTGGGGAAGACATCTTGCCCAGGAATGTCAACTTTGACGTGATCGATCAATTTATTAAAGTGACGGATAAAGACGGGGCCATCATGGCCCGCCGGTTATCGCGTGAAGAGGGTCTGTTCGTGGGATGGAGCAGCGGCTCGGCTGTCCACGGCGCGCTGGAGTATGCCCGTGAGCAGTTGAAAAAAGGGGACGTGATGGTCATTCTCTTGCCTGACCATGGTACGCGGTATCTCAACAAGGTGTACAACGACAACTGGATGAAAGATCACGGTTTTCTGGAGGAACGTGCTTATGCCACCGCCCGCGACATTATCCGTAGCCGCAATGGTCACGAGAGCCTCTTTACAGTGAAGAAAAACTCAACCCTGGGCGAAGCAATCAAAGTCATGAATCAGGAAGGGATTGACCAGGTACCGGTTGTCGATGGCCATGAATTTGTGGGCAGCGTAAGTGTAGCCAGTCTGTTAGAGCATATCATTACCAACCCTGATGTGAAAGATAAGTCGGTCAGTGAAGTGATGGACAAACCGATGCCCTTCGTCGCGTTGGACAGTACGCTGGATGTCCTTTCTTCACTGCTTAACAAAAACAACAAAGCGCTGCTGGTCCGGGATTCCAATGAGAAAACTCACATTATTACACAGCACGATGTATTGAAGGCAATGACGTCTTAATCGGTGATCGGTAAACAGTGATCGGTGGTACCACCTGGAAACCAGACTGAACACGCTGGTTACCGATCACCTTTTACCGATTACTAATTTTTCTTCACTTCGATCTCTACCCGGTCATTATTGCCAGCTAGGGTACTGGCTTCGGGATAGAGCGGAATTTTTCCTCCCTCGCCCTTGATCTTAATTCGATCAGGTTCTATACCCTGGCTTACAAAGTACGCTTTTACCGCTTTAGCACGCTCCTCTGAAAGTACCTTGGCGGTAGTGGTCTCCTTGATATTGGAACCGGGGTCCATCTGAAAGAATTTCTGGCTGGAGCCGAGGACGATGATCTCGCGGTTCTGTTTCCCGTTGCAATGACCGTGTACTTTTATTTTATACTTTGGATTTTCTTTCATTAAGGCCACCAGCCCATCCAGTTCATTTTGTGATTCCGGATTCATGACCGAAGAATTACGGACAAACCGCACGTTGTTGAAGTCGATGTAGTCTCCGGTTTTGGCTTTTTTCAAATCCAGGGCAATGATGTACTCACCGTGCTCCCCCTGGCTTACTCCCGGGGTAGTGTAGGCGAGAATAGTCCTGATTTGCCGGTATCCGGGCGCCTGCGTGATCAGGGTATAGGTTCCATTTTTGTTGTTGGGTGCCTTGAGATAGGCTACTTCATTTGCCCGGAAGGCCTGGTATTGTGTGGCCTTGTTGGATTCCAGGATTTGCACTTCGCCCATCACATCGTTCCCTGTAGCGCCGTTTACCAATCTGAAAAGGAACGGCTTTCCTTCCGGCTTTTTCTCTACCGGCTTCTCCACCACCGGCGTTTCTATTACCGGCTTTTTGATGGTGGAAGAATCAATCTCAATAGGGGGCCCAATGGCGGCAGTGTCTTTCGTTACCGGCGCGATTTCAACTGGCTTTTCTTCGATCGGTTTTTCCTCGACACGGATCGGATTTTCACCCAACTTCCCGATAAACAGCCAGCACTCTTTGTACTCTGTCTCGACCCTCATCTTGATCATGAAGGCATAGGCTTTCTTGCGATCCGTTGTACTGAGTAAATAGACGTAGTATAATTTCCGGCTGGGATTGAACTCATATTGGGCATTGAAATTATTCTTGTTGGCCTTTTCCATATACCGGATGGCATTGCTATGTACCCTAAAGACTCCGATAACAGCATAATATGTGCGAGGCTCAGCCGATTGACCGTGTGTCAACACAGGGAGCAAAATGAAAATGACCAAGGATAAGATTCTTGTTTTCACATTTTTAGGGTTGATCGGTCTAAGGTAAGGAATTCCAGCAGACATTGGCAAATCCGGTAGTCGGTATTCGCTATTCGGCATTCGACAAGCGGCTGCCATGATCGACGCAGGACAACAAATCCACTGGATATCGGATGCGGAATGCCGGGTACCGGGTTCGCGTTGTGATGATCGCTTAAAAAGTATGAACTTAGGTAAAGTATTATTTGTCCGCCGTGATTTCAATCTCAACGCGCACGTTCAACCGGGCTTGCGGACTTGTTTTGTTATATAAAGGCAGTTTTCCTCCCCAGGCCTTAACCTCCATGCGCTTTTCATCAATGCCTTCTGCCTGAAGATAGGTTCGGATCACGTTGGCGCGTTCTTCAGAAAGTTTTTTTGCAGAACCAAAACCTTCCTTGCTATCCGAGAGGGAAAAGAATTTCTGACTTTCTCCCATCGAAATGATTTTTCCGTGAGCACTCCCATTGGTATGTCCGTGGATCTTAATTTTAAAGTTGGGATTTTCCTTCATCATGGTCAGCAGGTTGGTCAGTTCAGCGCGGGATTCGGGTTGCATGATGGCAGCGTCTTTGAAAAAGTAGACGTTGTACATCACGACCAGATCACCCTTTACTAATCGGACCATCTCAAACGGGACGATCGTCTGGGTCCCTTCCGTCACGATACCATCCTTTTCCTGTGTCTGATTAAAATTCAAATCGTGCTTCATCTTGCGATACCCAAACACATCGCAGACGAGTGAAATATTCCCGGTTTTATTAAACGGCCGGAGCACTACATTTTGGTTGCCTTGATAGGAGGCCACTTTCTTTCCTTTTTCAACATCGATTACATCAATGTCTCCTGCCAATTCATTTTGATTACTAGCTGCAAAAATCTTAAATAAGAAATTTTTGCTTCCTTCCACTGCTACCGGGACCGGCGGGGTCGTTTCCTGAATGGGGGGCGGGGTCGTTTCAACGGTAGTATCCTGAACTTCAACCTTGACAATCGGTTGCCCGGTTGTGGGATTGACGTCTGATCCTTGCGCCGCCACAGCCTGATTCCCCAATGTTCCCGTATAAACCCAGGTATCCGAATAAGGACCTCCTGTTCTTATCTTAATCGCTTCCACGATGGCAGCTTCCCGATCAAGGGTGCGCAGCACGTACACATAATATAAGTTTCGTGCCGGATTGATGGCTGAAGTCGCATTAAATTTCATTTTTCTGGCACGTTCAACCCAGATGGTTGCATGGTCGCGGATAGCAAAAGCCCCGATGACGACATAGGTCGACTGGCCGGCATCCTCGAGCTGGTCAAATCCCAGAACCCTGGAACTTGCCATCGCTATATAAATGGCGGCGAAAAGGATCAATTTTGTCTTCATGTAATCAAATATCCTCAAAAACATTGTATATCAATAGGCATTGACGAGATATGACTGTAAAGACCGCATTAAGGCATCTTGTTAGCGTGTCGCGAAGCAAGCAACCAAACCTTGTTTTTCAGAACATATACTTCCGTAAAGAGGAGATTCACGACAAAAGGTTCACCTGTGTTTGTGCCCGAGAAGGTACCCGTCCCGG
>DATHFS010000544.1:0-3175 GCA_035317975.1 Cyclobacteriaceae bacterium
AAATGGGCCCTGGACTATGTGGCCCGTGATTACATTACCGCCTTTGACCGCGCCCGGGCCTACCTTAACGACATTATCGGGGACTACACCAAGGAAAAACGCGTGGAGCTGATCAATATGGTGTGGCAATCCAACAACCTCAAAGGCTATGTCACTGAAATGGAAGCCACCGCTATGCTCAAATTAGCCAAGGATTGGAATGTGGAGAAAGAGTTAGTGGAGTTGGTGTTGAAGTAATTCAATTAAAATTTAAGATTGGGGGGGCATCGTTCATGCTTGCTCAGCCAAATTTTAAATCTTAAATTTTTAATACTATCAGAGACTCATCATATCCTTAAACTTCGCCGCCTGTCTTCGACTGACCTCCACCTTGTCCCCACCCTTCAGCTTCACCATCAGCCCGCCATTGAACCACGGCTCAATACCCTCCACCCAACTGAGGTTGACAATGTGCTTGCGACTGGCCCGGAAGAAGGCCCGCTCATCGAGCTTTTCATCCAGGGCATTCAACGACTTATGGATCATGGGCCGGTTGGTATCGAAATATACTTTGATATAATTCCCGTCCGATTCAAATAAACGGATATTAGCCAGGCTTACAAACCAGCATCGATCCCCATCCTTAACAAAAACCTGGTCGTCTAGTCCCAGCTTCTTGTCATGGGCACGGCCCGCTTTCGATCGTTCCTTTTCGTGTATCTTATGCACGGCCTCCGACAGCCGCTCGGCCGTGATCGGTTTTAATAAATAATCGAGTGCATTTACTTCAAATGCTTTTAAAGCAAACTCGTCGTAGGCGGTTGTGAACACCACCAACGGAGCGGAGTCCAACGACTCCAGAAGTTGAAACCCCGTTTGCCCGGGCATTTGTATATCCAGGAACAGCAAGTCCGGATTGAGTTCCTCAATCATTTTATCGGCTTCATCCGCATTGGCAGCTTCACCGACTACCTCAATGGAAGGATGTTCTTCCAGCAATTTCATCAACTCTTTACGGGCCAGCCGTTCATCATCTACAATCAATGCTCTCATAACACAATTTAAGTTAATATAAGTGTGGAATTATGATCTCCGTCAAAACAAAATTATCGTTTTCAGTCAATATTCTAAACGTCGCTTCATCCCCGTAGATCAATTTAAGCCGCTGCCGGGTGTTTTCCAGTCCCAGTCCTCCGGGCTGTTTTTTGGCCCCATTGATGTGGAAATGGCCGCTGTTCCGAATGTAGATCTTTAGAAAATCGTGGTCCACGCGGGTCTTTACCTGGATAACCCCTCCCACTTTCAGTTTGGAAACGCCGTGTTTGATCCCATTCTCAACAAGCGTCTGGATCATCAACGGGGGAACCCGGAATTGGTTCGATTCCGGATCGATGTCAAACTCGATCTTTAACCGCTCCTCAAACCGGATGCTTTCCAGGCCTAAATAGTCTTTCACCATTTTCAGCTCTTCGTCAAAGCTCGTCAGCTCCTTTTTTTCAGTCACCAGGGAGTTGCGCAAGATATTGGAAAGCTGATTAATGGCCTCTTTCGACTTGGTCGGATTTTCATCCACGAGCGCGCGAATGCTGTTCAATGCGTTAAAAATAAAATGCGGATTAAGCTGTGCTTTCAGGTTCGTTAACTCCACTTCTCTCATCGACGCCTCCAACTTCAACGATTTGTTGTAGCGCTCGAAGTAATTGTAAATAAAGTACAAGGCAGACCACAAAAAGAAAATGATGGCATAATAAAAAGATTGACCCAGAATGTTTTGTATGTGAAAAGCAACTGCCTGATTGTATAATCCCAATGGAATTGAAATCGGTATCCGTAAGAAGTACGTGATCACGCCAAGACAAAAAACACTGAGAATAACACGGGGGATCAAGCGCATCATGCCCAGGTCCATCCACTTCCAGCGGTTCATTCGATTCCGGTAGCCATGCGTCAGGAGGAGGCACAGAATGGCTTCATAGGCAAGAAAAATGACTCGCTGATCACTTACCCGCTGCTCATCCGAGGCCAGGACGCTGAAGACGATTTGCACAACAGCATAAAACGTCCACCCTCCCACCTGCAAACTCCAGTATAACCTTTGTTTCTTGACCATCCCTCGACAAACTTACGCAATAGGAAAAAGATCAGTTACCGTTTAATTCAACTCCGCCTTCAAAAATCTTCCCGTATAACTGGCCGGATTCTTAGCGACTTCCTCGGGAGTCCCCAGCGCAATAATCCTTCCTCCTTTTTCACCCCCTTCCGGGCCCAGGTCAACAATATGGTCAGCGGATTTGATCACGTCCATATTATGCTCGATCACCAATACGGTATTTCCTTTGTCAACCAACTTTTGCAAAACATCCAGCAGGTGACTGATGTCCTGAAAGTGCAGGCCGGTCGTGGGTTCATCTAAAATGTACAGCGTCTTCCCCGTATCGCGCTTGGATAATTCTGTCGCCAGTTTTACCCGCTGCGCCTCTCCACCCGAAAGCGTCGTTGCATGCTGTCCCAACGATATATAGCCCAGCCCGACTTCATTTAAGGTTTGAATCTTGCGCAAAATCCGGGGTTGATGTTCAAAAAAAGTCACTGCCTCCTCTACCGTCATATCCAATACATCAGACACGGACTTGCCTTTGAAGCGGACTTCCAGCGTTTCGCGATTGTACCGCTTGCCCTTACACGTTTCGCACTGCACGTATACATCCGGCAGGAATTCCATCTCAATCAATCGCAGCCCCGCACCCTCACAGGTCTCGCAACGGCCTCCTTTTACGTTGAATGAGAATCGCCCGGTCTTATAACCGCGGATCTTCGATTCCGGTAACTGGGAAAATAAATCACGGATGTCGGTAAACACGCTGGTGTATGTGGCGGGATTTGACCGCGGAGTTCGTCCGATAGGCGATTGATCAACTTCTATCACCTTATCGATCAACTTCAACCCTTCTATATTTTTGTAAGACAAGGGCCCCGTGTGGGCATTAAAAAAATATTGGTTTAAGATCGGAAATAACGTGTCGTGAATAAGGGTCGATTTTCCACTTCCGGAAACACCGGTGATACACGTGAAGGTACCGAGCGGCAAGTGCAGTTCGACATTTTTCAAATTGTTGCCTGTCGCTCCCGTCAACGAAAGTTTTTCGCCGCTCCCTTTCCTTCTTTCCTTTGAATACTTGATCCTCAGCATTCCGCT
>DATHFS010000545.1:0-3307 GCA_035317975.1 Cyclobacteriaceae bacterium
CTGCACGGACGAATCTAAATAGAACTCCTACCCCAGAGACGGTGGGTGAAATATGGAGAGGTCGGGCGTTAAACGGTAGTTCGCGGGGCCGCGGATGAATAATTCCCGGGAGAGTAGTACGCTGGAGGGGTCGGGCAAGGAAAATGCTGAAATAAAGAACAAGTTGATCTCATAAGCCTGGGCTAACCCCGGCATTCCTTTCTCAGAATCCGGCACTTCGATCTGTAACCCCTTGCTGAAATCGTAATCGCTGCTGCACATCGCGATCGGTATTTCGGCGATTAGTCCCACGGAATAGGCGATGGAATGTCTTACTTGATAAAGATGAGAAAGTAACCCAAGCCGGCTGGTGCAGTGCAATGTCATGCTGATGAGTAGGATGAGGCTGAGTGACTTTCTTAACACGATCGAAAGGTAGGAAGCGGGAACTGCAAAATCAAGTATGGATCAAGGCTCAGGTATAAAAACAGAAAACCGTATTTACATTTTATTCTGCAAACGCGTTATGTTTTTTGAAATCGCTGCCTTATCGGCATCGGATTTGGCCAGTTCAAATGCGGTTTCTAAATTTAGTAACGCTTTGCGATTATCCGTATCCGTGTATAAATATCCCAATAATGAATGATATAAGTAGTTGTTGTTGAGATCGAGTTTCTCCGCTTCTCTCAAGGCCGTTGCCTTATCTGCTGCTTTTGACAAGGCGTACGTTCTGTTCAATGCTGCGATAGGTGAATACTCGATCTGAAGAAGCTTATTGAACAGTTGTAAAATACTTTCCCACTTTTCTTTTGAATCCTCTTTGTGGGTGTGCCAGTATGCGATACCTGCTTCCAGGTGATATTTTGATACTTCACTCCCTTTGGCCGATTCCCTTAGATAATATTGTCCCCGCTCTATTAAGTCCTCATCCCAAAGCCGGGTGTCTTGCTCCTCGTAGACAATCCGTTCGCCCGTTTGATTTATTCTTGCATCAAAACGCGAGGAATGAAAGCACATTAAGGAAAGTAACGCATTTGCAGAAGGCTTATTCGTGCTCTCATTTTCCACCAACAAGTAATTCAATCGCATAGCCTCTAAACACAGGTCTTTTCGCAACGCCGTGTTTTGTGACATCGAATGATATCCTTCGTTAAATAAAAGGTATAACGTAGTTAAAACGGTTTCCAACCGGTCATTCATCTCGGACAACTTCGGAAGCTCGATCTTTACATTCTCTATTCTTAATTTTTCCTTCGCCCTGGATAATTTTTTATAGGTACTATCTTTAGTGGTTAAAAATGCATCTGCAATTTCCTCGATGCTGAACCCACAAAGGATCCGTAAGGATAAGCCCACTTGAGCATCCGCCGGAATTGCCGGATTGCAAATAGCAAACATCATTTGCAGTTGGCTGTCGGTGATGTTTTGGGGTGACAAGTCAATTTTTATTTCGTCCACCCCGATGGAAGCCGACTTTATCTCAGGAATAATTTTTTTTTCAAAAAGGGAATTCCTTTGCAAATAATTTTTCGCTTTGTTCCTCGCCACGTTGTGTAGCCAGGCCGCTGGATTTTCCGGTGGACCTTTCAAACTCCATGCTTCGGTAGCAGAAAGGAACGTATCGCTGGCAATATCTTCGGCAATTTCTATATGCTCAAAGCCGAAAACTTTGCCCAAAACCGAGACGATCTTCCGGTACTCCGTTCTGAATAAATGCGGTAGTAGTTCGTTTTCTGATCCCACGGGTTCGCCATTTTGTCTGTGCCATTTCAGATCTTCGGGCGATCTATCGGTATAATGGCCACCGCGGAAAAGGTAAATAAATTTTCCCATTAACCTATGGCCGGATTTTACACCCCTCGCCGTTGTTAGTGTTCCCCGCCGTTGTCGGTGTTCTTTTCCCCCCGCCCCCTCGCCGTTCTTAGTGTTCTTCACCAACAACCCATCACACGAGGTGATAAGGTTAACGTGTGCTGTCTTAACGCATTCCAACCCTTCAAAAAAACAACCCCGACCATAAGTCGGGGCTGTCAGTAGTTATGGAAAAATCTGAATCTCTTTTAAAGCGATGCGAGTGAGGAAGCATCCTGCTGAGATTTCTTATCCTTTTTGTTCCCGGCATTCAGGAATAATTCTTCGGTTGAGATCTTGAAAAGATCGGTATTGTGAACACTCACTTGTTTGGAGAACACTGCATATTGACCACAATGACTGATGCTGAAAAATTCATCGTTCAGCGCGCCATTCACGGCCGGGCCCAGGTTCCGGGGCTCGCTCCAGTTGGTCCACGAATCGTCCAACCGCGTGGTAACGTAGATGTCATACCCACCGTAACCCGCATGACCTTTCGACGCGAAATACAGGGTCTTGTTGTCAGAAGCCAGGTAAGGTGAAGATTCTTCAACGTCGGTATTGATCACGCTGCCCATGTTGATCGGCTCGGTGGCAACCGTCCCATTCCAAAAGCTAACATACAAATCACGCTCGCCATAGGTTTCGGCACGCTCGATGGCCGAGATGATAACACCGCTTTTCAACGAAACGAATGAATTCGCATGAGCAGACATATTGTAATCACCCTGGATATGGATCGGTGTCGGGGCAGTCCACTGGCCATTCATGTTCACACTATAAGAAAGTCCCGCACGCATCTTGCCTTTCTTTAAATATTGGTTGCCCAGGATGATCGTATCGCCGGTCATACTGACATTGTTAATAAAGTTAGGGCCCGTATTGTTCAGCACGCCCGTCATCCGTACCGGTTCCGACCACACGTTGGAACCCTTGTCGCGCTCAGCATACCAGATGTCTTCATTGTCGTTTTCTCCGGATGTATTGTCGGGATGAAAAACACGGCTGAAGTATAACCGGTTGCCATCGGGGGTAAGGGAAGGCTTCAGTTCGGCATAGGGACTGTTGATAGCCCTGTTCAGCGCCACAGCATTGGCATCGAGGATTGCGTTAGGATCAAGGTGGATGGTATTGCCTGCATTTTTTGCCAGGGTGATAGGATGCTCGGTTGCCGATTGCGCCTGCGCCACACAAGAATAGATTCCTGATGCTAACAATATGAGAGTGATAATCAGTGCGTTGATCCCTCTTTCTTTGATTCTGCTGCTGAGTGTCATTTTTTTAGAGTTTTGAGTGGGGTGGTTTTTCCTTGTCTTGATGATACAAAGATGGCGTGCCAGGCCCTGCGGCGAATCAGAGCAAATCCGGATTTTAGAAAAATCAGGGCCAAATCAGGCTTTTTAAGCAGATTTCGCAGGTTTTCCAGGCAAAACCTTGGAAAATGGTGCAAATCAAGGCAGGGCTGGCCCCTATGGGT
>DATHFS010000546.1:0-2508 GCA_035317975.1 Cyclobacteriaceae bacterium
CACCCCAGTTGGCTCCGCCGTGTGCCGTCGGGAGAATGATCGAACCCTCCATGGACGGCGGCTCATAGATGCCTGTTTTGTATTTGTTTTTCGCGATCTCCTCTTTGATCCACACTGACGAACGGCCAAAGAAACTTTCAAGATACCCCTGGCGTGCAAATGGCGGATTCACGGGGATCGGTTGTGTAGGCCAGGGTTTTTCTCCCGGCATGCTGCTGACTGTATCGACCGGTACTTCATTCACGCCAAATAACGATTCACCCGTTTCACGATCAAACAAAAACAGATATCCTGCCTTCGTGACGAGCGCAACTGCATCGATATCTTTTCCATCGCGCTTGATCGTAACAAGATTGGGCGGAGAACCATTGTCGCGGTCCCAAAGATCGTGGTGCGTGGTTTGAAAATGCCAGATGCGCTTGCCCGTTTTTGCATCGAGCGCCAGCAGACAATTGGCGAAAAGATTTTGACCGGGACGATCCGCTCCGTAAAAATCAAAAGAAGGCGACGCAGTGGGAACGAATACGATGCCTCGTTTTTCGTCCAGTGCCATTCCTGCCCAGCAATTAGCGCCACCATTTCGCTGGCGGGCGTTTGCACTCCATGTGTCAGCGCCGAACTCACCTGGTTGCGGGATAACATGGAAGACCCATTCCAGCTTGCCGGTGTTGATATTGAACGCCCCGATGTCACCGGGTGTCGACGGAAGTTCATCCGGCACTTTGCATCCGACGATAAAGAGATCGTTATACACCACTCCCGGCGCGTTGCTTGAGACGGGCACTTGCGTTCGCATGGAATCAGGCACCTCCAGACCCTCATAGAAATCGACGCGGCCGTTATGGCCAAAGTCATTAATAAGGGTACCATTCTCTGCGTTGATGGAATAAAGGGTGCCACCGGAAATGAGAAAGATACGGTCAGGGTTACCGCGATGGTACGTCATTCCCTTAGACCAGTTTGGAATGGCTGATGAGTCGGGAACAAACTCCCACAACAGCTTTCCGGTAACTGCATCCAGAGCGGCCAGTTTGTTGGAAGGCATCAGACCGATGACACGGTTGTCCATCATTACAGGATTGAAATAGACCCCACCCCCTTCCGTGCTGTCTTCAAAACGCCAGACTTCCCGCAGCTTCGCGACATTCGACGTATCGATATCCGTGAGCGCGGAGAACTTGTTGTTGGAAACATCATGACCGAAGGTTGGCCATGTGGATGTGGCGTTTTGCTTGTCGGACGTGCAAGCGCCAAGAAAAACCAGTAAGAGGCAGCTGAGCGGCCGTTTCATATGCGATAGGTCATGTGAAGAATTCCGGATTCAAAATGTTCGGCCAACATATCAGGCTAAGAATTATTTCACCAGCCTGTTATACTGTTGTGCAAATCGTTTCAGGCTCTCCGGTTTTTTGGGTGATGTGTCATCCGCATGGGAGAATTTTTCCATTTCTGCCTGGTGGTCGGGAAGAATGGCTATGATCCCTTTCATGTTTCGGACGAGCACGGGGTACTCGTCGCCGACTGCAAAGAAGTAGATGTCCTTTCCACGTTCAAACCTCGGTGGCGTTCCGACCGGATCGATGGGGTTTTCCTTCCAGGGGGTGTAAATCACGGTCATTTTTTTGAGTACAGATAGCCTCCCGGATTCGAGGGATGTGAAATAACCGCCAACGCTTTTTCCTTTGGCCATGGCGAGGCGAGGCACCAGTATGGTCTTGCCTATTTCGATTTTCTGTATACCGGTGTCGGGTGGCATCATGAACACGGAATCATCGCCGCGGATCTCAATGATATCGGAGTAAATGTCATAACGCATGTTCAACCCGGAAAACTTTCCCTTGTCGGTCTCGACCACCCCTTTAACAAATTCCTTGGTCAGATAGGGAGATCCCTTGTATTCGTGTGCTTCATCCAGGGGATTGTTAAACAAGTCAAACATGCTCACCGCCTTTGCCTGGCTAACGGGCAGGCTGCGCGAATATTGGGAAGAGGGAACCAGCGTGTATTGGGCGTGGGCGGCTGTGGTGCATAACAGAAGCAGAACGAGTGATTTCATCTGGAAACAATTTAGAATGAATATATTCAAAATTTAACATGCGATCAACATTCTACATTCAAAATTTAAGGTAACAGAACTAAAAAGCATTGATATCTTTTTCATTGTCCGTAAAAAAATCCATCATTATAGTGAAATTCTCCATTCAAACGTTTCGCCTAACGTCCACTTTTGCGTAACTCGGTACGGAGAAATAAGGAAAGAGAGATGCCTGCACACTTTTAAGAATGATTGAATCATGATGAAAACAACACTACCCTATCGCTTACTTTTTGTTTTGTTTTGGTTGCCCATGGCGACGTTCGCGCAGAATGGACCGTTGAGGCTATGGTATGACAAACCCGCTCAACAATGGGAAGAAACCTTGCCACTCGGCAACGGCAGACTGGGCATGATGCCCGATGGGGGCATCGAAAAAGAAACCATCGTATTGAATGAAATCACATTGTGGT
>DATHFS010000547.1:0-2814 GCA_035317975.1 Cyclobacteriaceae bacterium
CTTGTTTGTTGAATCCAGTGTGAGCCGGGGCAAAGGTGTCCTCACACTTTCCGGTCAATTGGGTGAGGTCATGAAAGAATCGGCTGTTGCCGCGTTGTCGTATTTGAAATCCAATGCGGAATCACTGGGAATTGACCATCGCATCTTTCAACAGTATGACCTGCACGTGCACGTTCCTGCGGGTGCAGTTCCCAAGGATGGACCATCGGCCGGGATCACCATGTTAACTTCCCTGGCCTCTATTTTTACACAACGCAAAGTAAAATCCAAAATGGCCATGACCGGGGAGATCACCTTGCGTGGAAAGGTATTGCCGGTCGGAGGGATCAAAGAGAAAATTCTGGCCGCCAAACGCAGCGGGATCAAAGAGATTATCATGAGTTCTAAGAACAGACGGGATATTCTGGAGATAGAGAAGCACTACGTGAAGGGACTTACGTTCCGTTACGTCGATACCGTTGACGAAGTGTTGAAGGTCGCCTTGTTGAAAGAAAAAGTAAAAGAGCCGCTCGAATTTGTATTACAAGAGGCGAAGCTCCATTAAGGTAACAAGCAAATTCAATTTTTATGCTGGATTCCAAGTACCTCACCCCGAAGCAAATTGTTGCCGAGCTCGACAAATATATTGTCGGGCAATATGAAGCCAAGCGAAATGTCGCCATCGCCCTGCGTAACCGGTGGAGAAGGATGAATGTAAAAACCGACATCCAGGGGGAGATCATACCCAACAACATTCTCATGATTGGCGCCACGGGAGTCGGCAAGACCGAAATTGCGCGCCGGTTAGCAAAGATTGCCGATGCGCCCTTTGTGAAAGTGGAGGCATCCAAGTTCACTGAAGTCGGCTATGTAGGCCGCGATGTGGAAAGCATGGTACGGGACCTGATGGAGCAATCGGTGAACATGGTGAAGGCACGCAAGAAGGAAGAGGTCAAAGAAAAGGCGGCGCAAGCCGTGGAAGAAATCATTCTGGACGCCTTGATCCCACCGCTTAAGGCGACCTCCACGAAGCCGGCCGGGATCGATACCAACGGCGCGCCTGACGACGAAGACCTGAATGAGCGTACACGCAATGTCTTTCGCGAGAAAATAAAAAACGGCGAACTCGAAAACCGGAAGATTGACATCAGTATCCGGCAGAGCGGACCCGGCAATGTGGGGATGATCGGCGCGGGAATGATGGATGAGGTTTCCATGATGAACTTGCAGGAGATGCTCAATGGAATGATGCCGAAGAAACCCAAGAAAAGGAAAGTAACTGTGAGCGAGGCGAGGAAAATCTTGTTGGAAGAAGAGGCTTCCCGGCTTATCGATATGGATGAAGTGAAAGAAGAGGCCATTCGCAGGGCCGAGGAGGCCGGAATTATTTTCATTGATGAGATCGACAAGATTGCTTCCAGCGCGGCAACAAAAGGCGGAAGCGGCCCGGATGTAAGCAGGGAAGGGGTGCAACGGGATTTGTTGCCGATTGTGGAAGGCAGCACGGTCAACACCAAATACGGAGTTGTTAAAACGGACCACGTGCTGTTCGTCGCAGCGGGCGCATTCCATATATCAAAGCCATCGGACCTGATCCCTGAACTTCAAGGCCGCTTTCCGATCCGGGTGGAGTTGAGCAACCTCACCAAAGAGGATTTCATCCGGATATTGAATGAACCGAAGAATGCACTTACCAAACAATACATTGCTCTCTTTGAGGCCGAAGGCGTGTCCATCACTTTTGACGGTGACGCCGTAGACGAAATCGCGTCTATTGCTTTTGAGATCAATGCGGAAATCGAGAATATCGGAGCGCGCCGGTTACAAACGGTGATGAGTAAATTGCTCAACGAATTCCTGTTTGACGTGCCGGATAAAATTGTAGCTCAGTCCACCATTCAAATCACGAAAGCGATGGTGAAGGAGAAGATGCAGGGATTTATTAAGAATAGGGATGTGAGTGAGTATATCCTTTAAGATTGGGGAGCGCCTTTGTTGAAAGGGGGATATACTTTTTGAAAGGGACCCACTTCAATATTCGTTATTCAATATTCAATATTGAATTTTAATATTGAATGTTGAATAAGGAATAATGAATTTAGAAGTGAGGGAATCACTTTCGATCTTGCTCCTCCCAATTTTAAATTATTTCGGAGTCTCAAAAAATTCCCGCTCCCCACATCCCCAGGCAAGGTCATCCCAGGATTCAATATTTAGCTCGCCGGCGACGATGCCGCAGGTGGGAATGTTATCGATCGAATCATCGAGTAACCGATTAGCAAATTCTGTCAGACCGGGGTTGTGACCTACGACCAGGATAACGCGCGGGTCCTGAGCGTTTCTGCACTCTTTAATTACCGTTAGCAGTTTATCTTCGGCCGCATGATACAGTCGTTTATCCGTCTTGATCTTGTCCTCGGGATACCCCAGGGCAATGGCTAGCGCGCTGCACGTGGTCAGTGCCCTTACGGCAGGACTCGATATCATTAAGTCGGGGTGAACCCCGCGTTCTTTTAGCCGCTTCCCCATATGGGGGGCGTCTTTCAGGCCGCGGTCATTCAAGGGCCTGTCAAAATCGCTGATATCCATGTTGTCCCAACTGGATTTTGCATGCCTGACGATGTACAACTGTTTCACTCGACAAAGTTACAATGATTTTGCCCACAAAGACACAAAGACCGAAGCAGGTGAAAAATTCTAAACCGCGGAGACGCAGACCACCGACACGTCGGGGCAGGGACGCAAAGTAGGCGCAGAGGCAAGAGATAATTTTGGTTTGGCCTTTCTAACAATACCTTTTTAGTCAGCCCCGGGTTAAATTCTAATGCTGGGCAG
>DATHFS010000548.1:0-3907 GCA_035317975.1 Cyclobacteriaceae bacterium
AAACAACGCGCTGGTAACCTTTTGACTGACCTGGTTCATGTCGCTCGTCAGGCTCACCGCCCGCAGCCGGTCGGTGGCAGACTCTTTCTCAAGAAGAGAGAGCATCACCATCTCTTTCAGGTCACCGACCTCCCGGGTAAGCGCCTTTACTTGTGTGTTTTCAGCAGGCCTTTCCAAAAGGTATCCCACGGCGAACCCCGCAATCAGGAGAACGGATGCAAACGCCAGCCGCGGCATCAGCACACTCCATTCGGGCCAGGTTACAGCAAAGACATTTCGTTTTACTTTCCTTTTTTCCGCCGCCAAGCTGGCATAGAATTGATCATCCAATTTCATTGACGGGGCTGGTTCCTCCATCCGGATAATCTGCTCATCCAATTTATTGAGCTCATGAAGCTGTGTAAGGCTAACCGCTCCCTCCTCGATCAGCTTTTCCAGCAATTTTATTTCCGAAGGATCTGCGAGTCCTTCGTTGTACTTCATGATCAATTCTTCCGTCTTTTCCATAGTTGATAGAATTACACCTCACCCCCTGCCCCCTCTCCGAAACGGAGAGGGGAGAAGTTATAAATCCCCCCCTCTCCGAAACGGAGAGGGGGCCGGGGGGTGAGGTCACATTCGTTTCTCCAATTGTTGATATACCACTTTAAGTTCTTGTAAGGCCCTGAAAACTTTCACCTTTACCGCTCCTTCCGAACACCCCATGATCTCCCCGATCTCTTTATACTTCTTCTCCTGGTATTTGCTCAACAGCAGGATCTCCCGTTTATCGGCTGGCAGCCGGTCCATGGCCATGGACAGCATGCTGTGTTCCTCGTCGTGCTGCATGACCGCCGACTGGTCTTCATTGTGCCCCAACTGCTCTTGCCAATCCTCAAGGGAGTCCTTTGCCTTCAGTTTGTCCTTGCGGTAATGATCATTATTTACATTGCGCGCAATGTGAAACATCCAGGTTTTAAAGTCGCCCTCCCCACGAAAAAGGTGGCGGTATTTCAGAATCCGGAAGAAGGTATTCTGGACCAGGTCCTCGCTCAGGTCCCCGTCTTTGCTAAGCCCATAAAAGAAACCATACAAAGGCCTTTTATAGCGTTCAAAGAGCAGACCTAGCCTGTCCAGGTCACCGTCCCGGACTTTGACCATCAATGAGTTATCGGAAAGCGCTTCCAAATCAAGGTTTAAGTTTTCAAGTAGGGAAACCTACCTTTTGGGAAATGGTTACAATTAATACACCTTAAAATCGAATTCCAGGTTTTCGCTGCGGGAGGTTGGTTTTTGAGCCCCGTTAGTCAGGCGTTCAACTTCTTTGCTAACGTAGGCCTTGAGTTCGTTGACGGTGATGACTCCATTCTGGTTGAAGTCTGCTTTTTTGCTTTTCAGGCCGTACAGCAAGCAATACGTAAAAACTCCGTTCTTCCATTCATCCGACTCCAGGGCATAACTGTTGCCGGCGGCAGCGGAAATAACGACCGCGCCGGAGCCTTTGCTCACATTGGTGAACAATTCCTGCATCAGTTCAAATGAAGTCTTGATGCCAACCTGATATTGTTCTTCGGAGGCTTCCTTTTCATACGTATAGGATTTAACCAACCCCTTCATGTTCTTTGCCAGCAAGACGGATTGGTCGGCAGAGACTTTTAGCCTCGTCTTATCGACTTCCCCCGAATGGCAGGCATCGATCATTAACAATTTTTTACGGGCAGGAATGCCGTCAAGGAGAGTCTCCAGGTCTTCATATTTTAGTCCGCGCAAACCCGGATCATTGAAATCAATATCATGGGTGCCGAAGTAGAAATCGAGGTTATTATCCAGCATGCCGTGCCCGGAAACAAATACCATTACCTCATCATCCACAGCACTCTCGGCGAACTTCCTTTTCAAGGCCAGAATGTTCTCCCGTGTTGCTTTCTCATTGAAGAGGGAATCGACAAAAATACGGTTGTAGTTTTCTGTCCTCCGTAAAAAAAAGTTCGCCAAATCGCGGCCGTCTTTTGCCGCATATTTCAGGTTCATTTTAGAATCGGCATAGTGGGAAACGGAAATAACGGCCAGGTACAAATTGGGTTTGGATACGGTATGATTGTACTCGACTTCAACAGTTTCGAGCAAGGACTCTACCCCCTTCTCATTAAGGCAGGAAACCTGGATCTTATTTTTGCCGACGGAGAGGCGGGCATCGATTTGTTTTTGTATGGATTGCAGACCCAACGGCCGGAGGTCGATCCCTTTTACACCAAAGACCGGAATGTTATTTACAAACACATTGATCCGGTCGAGTTTAAACCGGGAATCTGCCGCTTCAATACCAAAATGAATACCCGCCTCGGCGGTGGCCAACGGCAAGCCTTCTGTGATGATCCGGATCTCAGGTAAATGAATTTCCGTCCCCAGCATCTGTTCGGTAAAATTCATTTTCTGAAGACGCTTTTGATAAGCCCGGTGGTACGAATTCACCACGTTGGGAGGTGCAAAGCCCAGCCGCTTCAGCACGATGTCCGGACGGTTGAACCGCAAGTCAAACTGTTCGGGAGAAATAAATTGTTTGCCAAATTTGAATCCAATCCCTTTCAGCGAATTGCGAGTCCCAAAGTAGTAGTTGTCCGGCGTGATAATGATGTGATCATCACTTCCGATAGGGATGATGGTGGCGAGCAATTCTCCGGTGATCGTATTCCACAATTTGACCGTGGCATCCCAACTCGTCGTAGCCAGCAAGGGGCGGGTGGGACTGAAAGCAATCGATGTGATCCTGTCCGTATGCGCATTTTCTATGGTCAACACCGGGTCACCGTTCGCATTGCCGATCACCAGGTCATTGAATAAAGCATACGCTGTCCGGTGATCATTTTTCCCGTAGGCGACCGCGGAAATGTCTCCGCTTAAATCCCTGGTTCGAATGATCTTTTCGTTTTTCAAATCAAACCAAATCAGGGAGCGGGTTGCATTGATGAGCAACGTGTCTTCCGAAACAGGAATGAGCTGACGAATATCTGCCGGGGCAGGAAAGGTACTTTTTCGTAAGTAAAAATCACCTGAGGAGGGATCAACATGCCAGGACACCATTTGATTGGCGGTGCCGCTCACAAAATTCCAGTCGCCCAGAAATGCGAGGCTGTTGATCGAGCCCTGATGCGCCGGTATCTTTCTCATTCGCCTTGTCTGATGATCGTCAAAATAGATCGCTTGGGGCTGCTTTCTTGCAATCGACTCGCGCCAGCCGCCCCCCGTGATTACGTTTCGACCGCTCGGGCTCACGCTCAGGGCGCTAATCCACGCATACGGTTCGCGATAGGCCTTCAATTTTTTCAGAATATAGTCTCCGCCATTCCAATAGTTGCGATATTTCTCCTTCTTTATCACCGATTCCCGGCGAATATCAAAAATGACCAAACGGTTATCAAATCCAGCACTGTACAGTACCGTGTCATCCGGTGAGAATTGAACGGCGCTTACCTTTTGCTGGTGCCATGGATAAGTTGAAACCTTCAACAGGCTTGACTGAAGTTCGATGATCCGGCCTTTGCCCAACTCGTCGCCAACAGCAAGGTGCGTTCCACTCTGGTCAAAGGCGAGGCATTCAAACTGGAATGACCGGCTGAACATTCTCCGGATGGGTTTGCGGGTCCGGGTATCCCAAAGAATGATGGAACGATCGGAACTGGCGCTGGCAAAGACTTCATTGTCCGGCGAAAAACAAATGCTATTCACCGCATCATAATGCAAGTCCAGCGCAGCAAGCGATTTCCCTTTGTTCATGTCATAGCCGTAGATCTTTCCATCTTCACACGCTCCGAGCACCAGGCTATTCTTCTCAGAAAGGGCTAGCGAAGTGAAATTTTTTGAAATGTCGATTGGCACCCTGGCGAAGACCCTGCTGTTGTCCTTTATTTTGTTTTTGACCAGGAAAAAA
>DATHFS010000549.1:0-2036 GCA_035317975.1 Cyclobacteriaceae bacterium
CGATCGACCAGGGTATCGATATCGTTACCCACAGTGGCACCAAGTATATCGGGGGTCACAGCGATCTCTGTTGCGGAGTCGTGGTGGCGTCAAAAAAAATAACACAAAAAATAAAGGCGAGTGCCGTGAACTTTGGCGGCATGCTCTCGTTCGAAGTAAAAGGAGACCCTGAAAAGTTGATGAAGAAGTTGAACTACATCAAACGAGCCGTGAGCCTGGGCGGCGTCGAGTCGTCCATCAACACCCCTGCAAGGACCTCCCACGCTAAACTCTCGCTGGCGGAAAGAAAAGCGGCTGGGATTTCTGACAAGTTGCTGAGACTGTCGGTTGGAATTGAGGAGACCGAGGATTTGATTAACGACCTAAAAAACGGGCTTGGGGCTTAGGGCTTGGACGTTTAATGCTTTGTTCACAATAAGGGAGTTGTGCCGACTTTGAAGATAATTTCTTAAATCAAATCTACTAAGTGCGCCAAAGGCTTATACCGATGTCCATCCGCGATGCCACTCCAAACGACCTTCCGACCATAATTGATTTTCAATTTCGCATGGCCATCGAAACGGAAAACCTGACCCTCGATAGAGCGACCCTAACCCATGGAACCAAAGCAGTTTTCAGCGATCCTTCCAAAGGAAAGTATTATGTAGCGGAACAAAACGGGCAGGTCATCGGTTGTTTGATGACGACGTTTGAATGGAGCGACTGGCGCAATGGTAATGTGCTCTGGATACAATCGGTTTACATTGACAAAAAGTTTCGGGGACAGGCTGTTTTCAGAGAATTGTACACCCACGTGCAGGCTCTGGTCAATAGCGATCCGGCCTTAAAGGGGATTCGGCTTTACGTGGATAAGCAAAACAAAGTGGCACAAGAGGTGTATCAAAGGATTGGAATGAATGGGGATCATTACCTTGTATACGAATGGATGAAGGGTTAGATCTTAGGCCTTGGCCGTTCGCGAAACACCACTAAGCGCCAACAGCTAACCGCCCGGAAATTACTTTGCCTACTGCCTACTCTTTCTCAGGTGGTAAATTAGAAATAGGAACTCAAGTAAATAACACTAACGGGTATGAAAAAAATCTACAGATGCCCCTGGTGCCTGAAGTTTGATCAGTACATTGCTTACCACGATGAGGAGTGGGGCGTGCCCGTCCACGATGACCTGGTTCATTTTGAATTCCTGATCCTGGAAGGAGCGCAAGCCGGCCTGAGTTGGTCTACGATCCTGAAAAAACGCGAAGGCTATCGAAAAGCATTTGCCGGGTTCGATCCGCAGAAAGTGGCGCGGTTTTCCGATACTAAAATCGAGAAACTCCTTTTGGATCCGGCCATCGTTCGCAACCGGCTCAAAGTAAAAGCAGCCGTAAATAATGCCAGGTGTTTCCTGGAAGTTCAAAAAGAGTTTGGAAGTTTCGACCGGTACATCTGGACATTTGTCAAGGGTGTCCCCATCGTCAACAAAAGGGAAACCCTAAATCAGATTCCGCCCACCTCGAAAGAATCCGATGCCCTTAGCAAGGATCTCATTCGCCGCGGATTCAAGTTTGTGGGCAGCACGGTGATCTATGCACACATGCAAGCCTGCGGGCTGGTCAACGATCACCTCGTGGATTGTTTTCGATACAAAGCAACGTATCGGCTACAATAGGTATTTCACCAATGCAAAGAATCCCAGCAGCAATAACAATACTCCGGGCATTTTTTTTACCCACGGATTCTGGTCGCCATACCCCGATAACCGGTTTGCCAGAAAAATAAAAAGAGTAAGGAGCAGCAGCGCCCCGACCGAAGTTCCGAACACGTAACTATGCAGCAATCCTACCGTGGACAGGTCGATCCATCCCTGCGCCTTCATGTAGGCAGTAAAGGCCATCCAGTAAGGGATGGCCATCGGGTTGAGAATACTCAACACCAGACCACGACGGAAGCCACTTTCACGAAAGCTGCCCTCCACCCGCGTGCGCTTTTTTACCGGCATCAAGCTCAATACGCCCATGGTGATCATCACTACCGCGGTGATCAACTGAAAATTC
>DATHFS010000550.1:0-3679 GCA_035317975.1 Cyclobacteriaceae bacterium
CCATCCCCGGCGTGAAACTCTTTCAGTTGTTCTTCGAACGTCCCGATGCCCCCGTTTCCCGACGCCCAGATGACCCCGACTTCATTTCGATCAGCGTCACTCATTTTGATAAAATCCAGGCCGGCATCTTTTATTGCCTGGTCACTCGCGATGATCGCATATTGGGTGAACAAATCATATTTCTTTAGTTCCTTCTTTTCTATCCCTTCCGTGCTGAAATTTTTTACTTCGCAGGCAAAGTGAGTTTTGAATTTGGACGTGTCAAATTTTGTAATGGGGCCCGCTCCTGATTTTCCATTAATTACATTCTGCCAGAATTCCGTTACTGAATTTCCCAGCGGGGTGACAACTCCCATCCCCGTGATGACGACTCTTCTCATAGTATTTGGCTTTTCGGACATTACATAGAATTTTATTCGTTGATCACATACCGATCGGTATGCATGTAACACGTGGTCACCCTTTTGCGTTCATGATAAAAAAAGTATAATGCCATCAGGGCGAAACACCTTGATCGAGTAGCTGAATGTTTCGCAAAGTAAGAAAAAGTTCTCGTTTCAGGCTTGTCCTCCGGGATATGGATTCCTTCTTACTTCCCCCCTCTCCGCCTCGGAGAGGGGCAGGGGGTGAGGTGAGACTCGTTCAAGTTTGTGATACTTTATCCAGATCAAAGGGCAATTTACGAATTCGTTTCCCCGTCAAATCAAAGATGGCATTGCACAAGGCCGGTGCGAACGGAGGTAGTCCGGGCTCACCCACACCACCGGGTTTTTCATCGTTATCCATAACATGAACTTCGATCTCCGGGATATCGCTGATGCGCGGCATTTTATAGGTGTCAAAATTTCTTTCTACCGCTTTTCCATCTTTGAAATGGGTTTCATGTTTGATGGCTGCACCCAGTCCCATAACGATACTTCCTTCCACCTGGGCACGGATAATGTCCGGGTTTACGTACCAGCCGCAATCCATCAGGGCGATCACTTTGTCGATCTTTATTTTTCCGTCCGGCTTGTGCGATACTTTAACGATGTGGCCGGAGATACTGCCGAAGCATTCCGTGATGGCTACACCCCACCCTTCATTCTTGCCACGCATTTTCCATCCGCTGATGGCTTCGAGTTTGGTGATAAGAGCCTGATAGCGGGCTTCCCGAAGATGACTCCTCCGGAAATCGAGCGGATCTTTTCCTGCCGCATTCGCCAGCTCGTCGATAAAACTTTCGCAGGCGAAGCCATTAGTGGATGCATACACCGAGCGCCACCACATCACAGGGATAGGCGCCCGTGTGCCAACCCCACCAAAACTTAAATGCGGAATTGAACTTTGATAGGGTGATAACAATCCCTCCATCATGGGACCGGAGTTGTACGTGGGCTGACCAGGATCAGGATAAGGGTCAGCACTCCACTCCTGCCCAATCCACTGAGCGGCCGTTATCGTTTGGAAAGCCAGGATTTGGCCGTCCTTGTCTAACCCTCCTCTACAAGAATAGCAGGCACCCGTACGGAAAGGTCCCGCAGTCATATCATCTTCCCGGGTCCATACCACCTGGACGGGTCCGTTTATCTTTTTGGAGATCAGGGCTGCTTCATGCGGATAGTCGGTAAATGCCTTGCGCCCGAAGCCGCCTCCTAGAAAGGTCATGTTGACGGTAACATTTTCAATCGGAACGCCCATTCGCTCACTCAGGTCGGCTTGAATCCAGTTCGCCTCTTGTATCGGTCCCCCTATTTCAATGCTTTGGTCCCGTACATGGGCGATACAATTGAGTGGCTCCATACAGCTATGGGATTCGTACGGAGTCTCATAAATGGCTTCGATCTTTTTATCGGCATTCTGTAAAGCCGCTTCAAATTTTTCTGACGGGCCGGATTTCTTCAGGTTTTCCAGCATCTGTGCAGATAGCTCTTCTGAACCAACGTGTTCAAATCCCTGATCATCCCACTCTACCTTCAGTACTTTGCGGCCTTGCATGGCGCCCCAAAGTGTGTCAGCGACGACGGCCACGCCCTCATATAGATTGGCGAAGACAGCTCGCTGCACTGTAAAGACATGCTTCACCCCTGGAATGGCTTTCGTGGCTGAGTCATCAAAGCTTTTTACTTTTCCACGAAACCGGGGATTGCGTTCCACGACCGCATAAAGCATACCGGGCAATTTTTTATCCAGTCCGAACACGGCGCTGCCATTGGTCTTGAGAGGAATATCCTGACGGGGCAGCGACTTGCCGATGAGCTTATACTCTTTGCGTTCTTTTAATTTGACATTCTGCGGCGGAGTCAGTCTGGACGCTTCCTCTACGAGGTCACCGTATCCGAGTTTTTTGCCGGAAGGGCGATGGATCACCTGACCATTCTCTGCATAGCATTCCGATGCGGGGACTTTCCATCGATGTGTGGCCGCTTCAATAAGCATTTCGCGGGCGGAAGCACCTGTTTGTAACAGTTGCTTGTACCAGCCCCTGACCGAGAAGCTTCCTTCTTGTGGTTGGGGTCCGAATTTTTTCGGATTGGCGGGTGCGAACTTTATATTCACCCTAGCCAGGTTTACCTCCAATTCTTCAGCGATCATTTGGGGCATGGACTGATAGGTACCCTGGCCCATCTCCGAGCGGCTGGAAAAGATTGTCACGTTTCCGGATCCGTCGATGGAAATCCAGGACATCAATTCTATTCCCAGCGTATCGGCCGTAGGGTGGTCAATGATTTTCACGGCGGCCTTGCCAAAGGAGGGAAGGTAAGCTCCAATCGTTAAGGCGAACCCGGATAAGCCAGTCTGCCGGAGAAAATGCCTGCGGGATAGGGGTTCGGTGTTTTGCATTATTCCTGAAATATTATTTTAAATAGAAATTTGTCCTAATCTTGTAGACAAAGGTCCAAAACCGTGTCCTGTGGCACCTGAATCAACACTAACCCGAAAGCTAGACAAAGAAATTGCTACCCTTGTAAAGCGTTCTAAGGTAAATAGAAAGTTCTTCACCTCTGTTAAGGATATCAGTTATACGGATTTCCTATCCAACCGGTTGGCCATGATATTGGTGATCCGCGAGGGTGTCCCCTATTCCCTTTTTAATCTTATCCGGAATTCCGCACCGTTTACCGAAAATGACTGGGCAACCATTCTGGATATCTCCACCAAATCCTTGCATCGGTATAAACAAACAGTAAGGAGGTTCAAGCCCATTCAATCGGAAAAAATAATTGAAATGGCCGAGGTGACCCACATCGGGCTGGACACGTTTGGAGATATGAATAAATTCAAGCTCTGGCTTGATACACCCAATTTTTCCCTGGGAAGTCTGAAGCCGATGGAATTGCTTACTGACTCGTACGGAAAAGAAATAGTTTTATGCGAATTAACAAGAATTAACCACGGCATATCCCTGCAAAAACTTAATGTTGCGGATTTGCCTGCCTTCAACACAAGAGATCAGTGACAAATTTGCAAGCGAAAACTGCTATTGCGTATTGCAAATTCCATCTGCCGTTACCAATGGGGATTATAATTTATTGATCAATCCTCATCACGCGGATTTCAAACGAATAAAGACAGTAGCCAAAGGTAAATTCCCCTTTGATAAGAGAATTTTCAAGCGATGTTTGCCACATCATTTCTGGTCATAGGCCTCTTGCAGTTTCTTTACCTCTATTTTATTCATCTTGAGCATAGCCATCAT
>DATHFS010000551.1:0-2549 GCA_035317975.1 Cyclobacteriaceae bacterium
AAGTGGATACGGCACCGTATGTCGGAAAGGCCGTAGTTGATGCGTACATGTCGCATGGAACGTGCTATGGTTTGCGGGAAGTGGTAATAGGCTCGGACCCGTTTGATTATGAACAAATCTGGACCGACATGTGGACGAAAACGTATTACTATGGCCGCACGGGTCCGGCGATGCATGTCATGAGCGGGATTGATATGGCGATATGGGATATTATGGGCAAGGCCGTAGGGAAACCGGTCCATAAATTATTGGGCGGCAGCTATACGGATAAAGTGCGGGCTTATGCCAGCGCCTTGATGCCTGCCACTCCGGACGAAGTGAAAAAAATCGTCGAGAAGCAGGGTACACTGGGTTACACAGCGATCAAACTGGGATGGGGGCCTTTGGGATATGATGTTCACAAGGATATTGAGTTAATCAAAACGGCTCGCAAAGCGGCAGGGGAAAAGGTAGAGATTATGATTGATATCGGTAAGCGGTACCGGTTGAAAGAGGCGATCTATGTGGCTAAGGCATTAGAGCAATTGAATATTTATTGGCTGGAAGAGCCTCTGCCTGCTGAAGACTATGTTGGTTACAAAAGATTAACCCAATCCACTACCCTGCGGATTGCAACCGGAGAGGAAGAAAGTGGCAGGCTGGCATTTGCGCGGTTGATTAACGAAACGCATATCGATGTTGTGCAACCCGACATGTCGAGGTGTGGCGGATTAACTGAAGCACGGAAAATTGCAACCCTGGCGGCCGACGCTAATATCCTGTGTGTACCCCACGCTTTTAAGACGGGTGTTCTGGTGGCCGCTTCCATCCAGTTTATTGCCGCTATACCCCATGCGCCCTTTCTGGAGTTCTCGGTCACCGAGTCCGCTATCCGGAAGGAATTATTAGTGAAGCCTTTCGCGCAAAAGGATGGGTTTGTGGAAGTGCCTCAAAAGCCCGGATTGGGTATCGAACTAAATCCTGAAGTCATTCGCAAATATGGCGTAACGGTAAAATGAAATAAGTGAATGGCGTTGCCGAAGGTATATAATGCATGAAAAAATAAATTATTGCGGCTGGCCCAATTGCATCAGGCTTTTCAATGATGAAATTGAGCTGGTTGTTACTACGGACATCGGGCCCCGGATCGTGAGGGTTGGATTTATCAATAAACAGAACCTGTTTTATCTCGAGCCTGAACAGCGTGGCAAGACCGGTGGCGACGAATGGAGGATTTATGGTGGCCACCGATTGTGGCTCGCCCCGGAAGCCATGCCGCAAAGTTATAGCCCGGATAATGAAAAGGTTGAATTTGAAGTGCAGGATAATTATATTAAAGTAATGCAATCAAAAGAGGCAATTACCGGTATTGTCAAAGAAATGGAAATCACTTTATCTCCTCATCAGAATAAAGTAACCGTCCTTCACCGGTTGATCAATCAGAATTTGCGGGACGTAGAAGTAGCGGCCTGGTCGATTTCTGTGCTGGCACAGGGTGGTCGTGCCATTGTACCTCAGGAACCATACGGAGAAGGCGATGACTTTTTGTTGCCAGCAAGGCCCATGGCCCTTTGGCAGTTTACAAAAATGAACGACCCCCGGTGGAGTTGGGGTGCAAAGTATATACAAGCCAAACAGGACCCTTCCGCTCCATCGGAACAAAAAATAGGCGTGTTAAATAAACAAGGGTGGACTGCCTATTCCCTTAACGGAGATGTATTGCTAAAGAAATTTGATTTTAGACCCGATGCAGTCTATCCTGATTTTGGATGCAACAACGAAATCTATATAAATGGACACTTTCTTGAAATTGAAACACTCGGGCCTTTAACCAAATTAGCTCCCGGAGCAGCTGTGGAGCACACGGAACATTGGCTGTTAACAAAAGCTGAAGTAGATGAAACCGAGGAATCGATTGATTCAACCATTTTACCGCTGGTCAATTCATTTGGTTTATCCGTGTAAAGTTAATGGATGCGTTTTTTTGCCACAAAGACACGAAGACACGAAATAATTTTTCTTTAGCAAAGGCACAATCATACTTTTGCCCCACAGCCCAGGCGAATAACATTTTGGAAACATCGAACAGAACAAAAAAATCAAAAGAACCTTCGTGTCTTTGTGATTTCGTGGCTAACAAACACTATACTTATGGACAGAAATAGAGCAAACTGCAAACTAACTACCATTGTATTGTTTTGGTGCCTGGCAGCTTCAACTCTTTTTGCTCAGCAGAATCCGCCTGGACCATTTTGTACGCACACCGTACTATTGGATGAGCAGTCAAAAATTGTCCCCTGGAGTACACCTCGCTCTAAAGCCTATGACCACTTTCTTCGCGTTCGCTGGAATTTTATTAAAACAAAAGTCCCGGATAGCCCCGGCCCGCCTCCCCGGTCTTCTTATCCACAATATTATTTTTATTGCGCTTTCAAAGATTCGAGCAATATTCTTTTACCCGACGGATGGATGAATGATGTAGGGGAGAAAATTCCGAACTGGTTTGAATCAGCACGCCTGTATTACGCTTACACTGGGGATAGTGAACCGTTGAATAGGACAAAAGGAAT
>DATHFS010000552.1:0-4392 GCA_035317975.1 Cyclobacteriaceae bacterium
AGACGTCCTCCGTCCGGTTCCTGACTTCTTTCGGGATCTCCTTTCCGGCCATATAACTCTTCATCGTGCTTTCGGGGATAAGGACCGGATCTTCACAACGGAATCCCGCGAGAATCTTTCCCTTGTCGCCCACAAACATCATCCCTTCCCGGGGCAGTTCTTTTCCGTCGACTTCTACTTCCTCCGGGGTGAGGGGTTTCATGCCGCCATCGTACCAGAAAAGATCAAAGGCAGGAAGTGTTTCTTGTTTTGCGAACTTAAAGCGAACAATACAGGAATGGGGAAAAGCTACATCATTCACTACGCCGCGAGCGACATGATCCGTTACCTGGCTGGTCGTGGTGCCAAGCGCTTCCGCACTGAAAGCAGGTGTCTTTATTCCAAGCGTGAGGAAAAGCGGGAAGAGACTATAGTGCCCCATGTCGGCAATACTACCGCCGCCGAAATCATACCAGCCGCGGAACACCATGTTGGTGTAGTTGGGGTGATATGGGCGATCGGGCACGGGTCCGAGCCACAAATCCCAGTTAAAATCCGGAGGAATAGATGGCGTATCTGACGGATTCATCGTCCATTGAGGCCATACCGGTCTATTCGACCAGTTGTGAATCTCTTTTAAAGTCCCGATCGCTCCGTCCGCGATCCATTTTTTCACCACGTCTGTTCCGGGCCGTTGACTCCAGGCCAGCAAATGAGTACTCACTCCTGTCTTCCTTGCTGTTTCAATCGTCAGTCGCGTTTCATACATGCGGTTGGCGATCGGCTTATGGATAACGACATGCTTTCCTTTTTTCATGGCTGCAATCGATATGGTACCATGAAGGTGGTCGGGCGTCATTACTTTCACTGCGTCGATGTCCTTTTCTTTTTCGAGGAGTTCACGGAAGTCGATATAGGAAGCACAGCCTTTGAATTTGCCGGAGGCTTTTCCTTTGGCATAATACTTTTCAACAAATTCCTGGCCGATATCCCGGCCTCCCGGGATTCCTTCAAGACCTTCGCCCCATGTTGGATCTTCCAATGCCTTGCGAATACCGTCCCGGATTCCACTGATCGACCAATCGGAGTAATTGGTGCTCTTCTTGTTGGGATCGCAGACTGCTACGATCTGAAGGAGTGGGTTCGGGATCAGTTCCGTCATCTCCCTCATTCCCTGTGTGCCACAGCCAATGTAGGCCAGAACGAGTTTGTCACTCGGCGCTACGAATGCGGGGCCTCCCACTACGTGCCTGGGAACAATGCTGAATGCCAGTGAGGCTGCCGCGGCAGACCCCATAAACTCCCGGCGGTTGATTTTCTTGTTGCGCATCATAATTGTGTTTAAGATCGGTAGTATAAGTAGTATAAGTAGTATAAGTATAAAAAGATAAGCTGTTCATAAGTTGCTTATAATTTAGAAGTTCCTTTTAAGGAATGCAAGGAATTGTTGGGGAACCGGTGATCGGTGACCAGTGATCGGTGATCGGTAATGAATTCCCATTGATTTAGTGTAACCACAGATTTTGGTAATACCGGTTGGTGATCGGTGATCGGTAATCGGTGATCGGACAGTGACAACAAACCAAATTACCTCTGCGCCTTCTTTGCGCCCCCGCGCCTCCGCGGCTAAAAATTTCCTGGAATCAACCCAATTAATTGAGATTGAAGCCCATAGAAAACCAATGTACCAGGCTTATATGTTTTCTTTGGTTAACCTCGGTTAAACTACAGATTATCAATCGATAATCACCCTAATCAACTCACCGATATTTAACACACTATAACGGCTGAAATCCGCAGTTGGAATGAAAATAGTGTCATTCTCCCTCCTTTTACCTAACCTTTCCATCGCAAAACTATTCCCTATGAAAATGTTTGTACTGCGCTCCTTTGACTTTAACATCCTTTTCGTAGCGCTGCTTTATTATTTCTCGGCGGAAATTGGTTTTTTTCTTGCCTTCGATTACAATACTTCTCTCCCCGTGTGGCCTCCCGCAGGAGTTGCTCTGGCCCTGACTATTTTATATGGCCGCAGCGTGTGGCCGGGGATCGCGATGAGTTCTTTGCTCATCGCGGCCAAAAACATCTGGGCCGGAGCTATCGATTCTGCTCAAATGCTGATGGCGGTGACCTTGATGGTTACAGCCGGCAGCATTCTGGAAGCGCTGGTGGGAGAACTGCTTTTTAGAAAACTGGTCGGAAGGACATACCCCTTTTCTACCACCCTCCATACGTTCTATTTTGTTTTCACCGCGCTTGCCATTTCCTGGATAAGTTCGGGGTTCACTACGGTGGCATTGTATGCAGCCGATGTTGTTCATTCAGAAGCATTGATCAGAACCTTATTTGCCTTTTGGACCAGAAATGTTGTCGGCATCCTGCTCTTCACATCGCTTCTCCTTTCCCTGCCCCACGTCCGGTGGGCGAACGTCACGTTACACAAGGCAGGTGAGATTGCCATTTTTATTGCCTGCTTTGGCGGAGTCTTGCTCTTGCTGGATCTGCACTCCTTGCGGAATGTGCTGCCATTTGCCTTGCCGTTTGTGGTCATCCCATTCCTATTATGGCTTGCGTTCCGGTTCAAGACCTTTGCATCCATCATCGGGTTTATTGTAGTGTCGCTGGCGGCTGTCTATTTTACCGGCTTGAAGCAGGGCCCATTGTACCTTGCCGGATTTACCAGCGATTCAATTATCCTTCTTCAGGTCTATGTAGCCGTGATCTCGATTTCCACATTGGTATTGGCGGCGGCCGTTCAGGAAAGACAACGGGCGAAAGCGGACTTGAAGAAGCTCAGCGAAAACCTGGAAACCCTCGTACTGGACCGTACCAAAGCCCTGGAAGAAGAAGTGCAGAGTCGGAAGAATGCACAGCAAACATTACAAGATACCAACGCCGAACTCATCAAAAGGAACACCGAACTCGATAGCTTCGTATACAGCGTGTCGCATGACCTACGGGCGCCCATCGCCTCTATTCTGGGGCTCATTAACCTGGCCAAGAAGGACAAGGTCAACAATGCCAAACACCTGTACCTCGACATGATGGAGAAGAGTGCACAACAGCAGGATCACTTTATCAGGGAAATCCTTGACCAATCAAGAAATTCAAGACTGGAAGTGGCGCGCGAGCCTGTACTTTTCAAATCCCTCATTGAGGAGACATTTGAGCAACTTGACTATTCCAACCTGAATGGGAATAGTTTTAAGAAAATCATTTCGGTAAGCCAAAGCAAGCCATTCTATTGCGATAAATGGCGGCTAAAAATCATATTGAACAACATCATATCCAATTCCATCCGGTATAAGAATGGAAAAGAACCTGAAATAACGGTGGATGCGAGAATTGACCAGCATGGTGTCAATCTCAGCATACACGACAATGGTCGGGGCATCAAGAAAGAACACCTGCTGAACCTGGGAAAAATGTTTTACCGGGCCACCGATGAAGGCGCCGGCCCCGGACTGGGACTGTACATAGTTAAAGAGACCGTTGGCAAGTTAAAGGGATCCCTGGCTATTGAATCGGAAGAAGGTGCGGGGACTACGGTGAAATTTCAGATCCCAGAGGTAGTCGGTGATCGGTAATCGGTAGTGCGGACCTTCGCCCCACAACTCCCCCAAAATTACTATTGACTAAACTAAATCAGGCACGAAGCCTCTAAGGTCAGCAATCACAAATCAGCAATAAACAATCAGAAATCCCTCAAACGCATTGTTTATTTTTTATTTTTGACCTAGCGGAACTCCTTTACTTAATTTTATTAGCTAATGACCCATACCCTGGTCTAATCCGCCAAGGAATCAAGGCTACTCCCTTAGCACTAAGCGCTAACCCCTTCTACTAATACGCAACACCACCCCTTCCGGCCTCAACGTAACCAGGGCTCTGATCCTGGGTTGAATTTCGGGGGCGCCGATGTCAAAGCGATGAATAAATTCCTGAATGCAGATCGCCATCTCGGCCATCGCAAAATTGTTTCCGATACAAAGTCTGGGGCCTCCGCCAAAAGGATAGTAAGCCTTTGCTTTTTCCTTTTCTCCCTCGTGCCGCAGAAACCGGTCGGGTTTAAACGAGGAGGCATCCTCCCAATGGTCCTTGCTCCGGTGTAAGCCATAATAAAAAAGGATCAGAATAGTGCCTTTGGGATAGGAATATCCATTAAACGCATCGTCCGCCAACGCCACGCGGTCGCTGACCCAGGCGGGCGGATACAGGCGCATGCTCTCGTTGATCACGGCCAACAAACGTTCATTCCCAACGCATTCCATAATTCCAAGATCGTTAGTCGATTTCCTTAGCTTCTCCGTCTCTTCCGGATGGCGGGCCAGCAGGTACAACGTCCAGGTGAGCGCGTTGGCGGTGGTCTCATGCCCCGCAATGATCAGGATCAATATTTCGTCGAGGATCTGT
>DATHFS010000553.1:0-6769 GCA_035317975.1 Cyclobacteriaceae bacterium
GCCAGTATGTTGTCCCTTCGCCGACATTGGCCGGCCTCGACCTGGTGCCTGTATATGCATCTATGAATTCAGTGAAACTGGCGGACACACACCGCCTGGACCTAGGAATAAAATTTCGGTCCAGGCCTGAGCATAAATTTCAAAGTGAATGGTTTGCCGGTGTGTATAACGTTTACAACCGCGCCTCCCCCATCGGCATTACGATCGTTGCCAACGCGGACGGGTCGTATAGCTACCAGCAACCCGGTCTGTTTGGCTTTTTACCATTTATCAGTTATGGATTTAAATTTTGAATAAATGAATGCAGGGATGAAGAAAGAATGGATGATGATCGCAGGAGCATTTTTGCTAAGCAGCTGTGTGCCCGATCCGTTGGACGTAAAGAACGTGCCAAGCCTTCAGCCTCACATCGTTGTTTCCTCGCAGGTCATTCCCGGGCAATCCATTGCCGTACTGCTCACCAAATCCATTGGAGCTCTGGAGGCAGGATCGGGTACGGATGCCCAGACATTGCTAAATGAAATCGTCATTAATGATGCCAGCGTGACAATTTCTTATCAGGGTAAAACAGACACGCTTCAATTTATCAGCACGGGAGTTTATGGCTCAGCAACTACACCCCTGATTGCCGGTGAGGAGTATCGTCTGATGGTAAGCAGTCCTTCCATGGGCAGTGTCAGCGCATCGACATTTATGAAACCACAAGTGAAATTCGAATCCGTAGATGCCCACCTCTATGTGACAGGAAATGATACGTTGGCGAAGGTGAATTATATATTCAATGACCCGCCCGGCAAAAACTGGTATATGATCGATGTACAGCGATTCAGGTCACGGCAGGATCTCACACAACAACTGAATCCCCGCATATTCATTAAGATTCAGACAGATGATGGTTTTGACGGTCTTTCCCATCATGATAGTCTCACGGTTCCGTTCCGGCGCTTTTCAGAAGGCGATACCGTTGCCGTTGTCCTTGCCAATATCAGCGAAGAATACTACCATTATTTATCCGTTAGCCTCGATAACCGGAATAGTGTCAGCGCATTGGTTTCCGAACCCTTGAATCTTCCGACGAATGTGCAGAATGGGTATGGGTACTTTAATATGCATTTTCCTGATGTAAAGGTATTCCGAATGAAATAGTTGGTTCCCAGAACGCTTGCCACGAAGACACGAAGACACAAATTCCTTTTTTTGCACCGTTAGGTTACTACGAAACGAACAAAAAAGGCCTTCGTGTCTTGGTGTCTCCGTGGCAGATGGTCACCGTGTCAACAGATCAACAACCTCCTTATGGGATGGATATTGCTTAATTAATTCTTCTTTACCCGCTAATTCAAAATCCTGAAAATCAAAACCCGGAGCCACCGTACAACTCGCGAGGACGTAGCTGTTTTCCTGATTTAATTTGGCCCCGAACCAACAATTTGCAGGGATGGCAAGCTGAAGGGATTCTCCTTTTTCCGGATTGTCTCCAAGCTGGTGAACCGTAAGGCCCTGCCGATCCAAAACATAGATCGACAGCATACTGCCGGCATGCCAATGCCACAGTTCATCGGATTTGATGCGGTGGAAAAGCGACCGGTCTTGGGAGCGGAGCAAAAAGTAAATGCCCGTCGAAAAACTACGAGGTCCGGGAAACCGGGCAGGCAATCCGGTTTGAGGAATAGTTTCGCCCGAGCGGTAGGTTTCTCTATAAAATCCCCCTTCCGGATGGGGTTGAAGGTGCAGGTGATCGATCCAATATTCCGCTGGTTTCATAGCTTATTTTGCGGATAATTTAATTAAGAAGTTGATGAAAAACCGGAAACCTGTTTACATTTGCGGTCCGTTTGTGGTTTCCCGCAGACGTGTCCGACGAAGCCTTGGCGCAGTCGGATCTCGCAGATTTACGCAGAACGTTATCTTCGAAAATCGGTAGGAAAGATGGTGAGATGTTATTCTGACGGGCCTACCCCGAGTGGTTGGTGGTCAGGAGGGTTCACATGTCCACAGGAGCCATTGGGAATACTGGGATGTTAGCTCAGCTGGTTTAGAGCACTACCTCGACAAGGTAGGGGTCACTGGTTCGAACCCAGTACGTCCCACTGCGACCGCCGTAGCCTTGGCGAAGGTGGTCAGAAGCAGTAGGCAAAGGGCAAAATGGCAGTAGGCAAAGTTCAGCAAGAAAGTTGAGGCATACTGATTATCGTGAGACAATGATCGGTAACAGGAATTTTTGCCTATTGATTTTTGCCTACTGCATATTGGTTTGAATGACTTCGTAGCTCAGTTGGTAGAGCAGCTGACTCTTAATCAGCGGGTCGAGAGTTCGAATCTCTCCGAGGTCACTTGATAAAAAAAGAGTTACGTTCGTAACTCTTTTTTATTTTCAGAAGGTAAAAACATTTGCTGAGTTAGAGTCCCTACTTCCGGCGTTTTTAGTTGTGCGAGCTAAAGCCAAATGACGAAGGAATGACTTTAGCGACCTACTCCGTTCCGTCCCACGTGCATGAACGAAATTATGAAACTAAAACGAAAATGCAACACCGAACCACCAGCGCTATAGCACATGCACAGTGTGGCACTAAACCTTCGGTAGCTCTGGCGCATTAAAGTCCGTGAAAGTCCGGTGCGTTCCAGGACTAGACCAACAAAGAGACCGTTGCGAGTCAAGTTCGATCTCGTAGACGGTCCGTACGTAGACATACAATTACCGTGCAAACAGGCTATCGGCGCCGAAGGCGCACCATTGCAAAGCTCTTTATTGGCGTTGTTAGCTCTTCTTCAACCTTCTGAAAAGATAGGTCAACCCGATTTGTAAAGTTCTGTTTTTTGTTACGATCTGGTCCCTGAATAGATTTCTGTTATTGACATAGTATGGTTGGGTATTTTCCAACCCGACTAAATAGTTTAAGCATGGGATAAATTGATTAAGCTGGTACCCCACACAAAAATTTACTCCATAGTCCAGTGGGTTGAAATACCGGTCTTTCCCCAATAGTGCAGGAGCCGTTCCGGGCTCCATATGCCCGGAGCTTTTTCCGAGACTACCATCGTATTTCCACTGTCCACCCAGTCCCCGACCCAAATAGGGGCCGGCTGTAATTTGAAGATTACCCCTTCCGACTGCTCCTTGCCAACCCACATCCAGGTTAAGGGCCAGGTAGTTAAGCCTTGTCTGGATAGGAATTAATATTACGATTCTATCATTCGTCTCCGTATACCTTATACTTAAATACGATAATTCGGGTCGAATAATTACATGATTGCGAACATTAAAACCAGCAACGCCACCGACATAGAAACCTGCATTGGGAGATTCAATGTTGGGGCCTGAAGGAGATGGTAAGTTATTGGCCAACCTCGGAGCGGAAATTACCAAGCCAGCTTTCAGGCCATACCGGGTTTGGCTAAAAATGACTTTGCACAGCATGAATAAAAGAAGAAAGCAAACAAGGTTTTTTGGCATCGTCATAAATTAGGAAAAAAGACCCATATCTTTCTCCTAATTACTTTCCCATTTGAAATAAAGACGAATCTTTAAGAAAAAACCATTGTTTCCTAATCAGGAAACATATATATTTTTACCAAAAATCAGCACGTGGCCCCAAAGCTTAATGTTCTGTTCTTAGAGGAAGCATCGGCGTTTCTTGACCAGATTGACGAAAAGATAAGGGAGAAAATTATTTATAATATGAAAGAAGCAAAGAAAATGAAAATCTACTCTTTGGACGAAATTACCGATAAGTATATTGGTAAATTGGGGACAAAGAAGCGTGACGCATTTGAATATGAATTACGTCTCGACCTACTGGGTGAAGCTATTAAACAAGCGAGACAAGAACGCCACCTGACCCAAGAAGAACTTGGAAAATTAGTCGGGGTTCAACGGGCGCAGATTTCTAAAATCGAGAATAGCCTGACAGACGCCAGATTCGAGACAATTCTAAAAGTATTCAAAGCACTGAATGCGAAAGTAAATTTTACTATTGAATTGCTGAATCAGAAAGTAAACATCGCTTAACGCGCCAAGCCCCATCTGAGCAACTTTGGTTTTTCTCTATTTTCTCCTATTTTCATATCAAATTAAAATAATATGAGAAAACCCACGCTCATACTGGCTATTGTTTTCAATTCGACCCTTTCCTTTTCGCAAGATATTATAACGACGAAAGCAGGCGAGGATATTCTGGCGAAAATTTCGGAGGTAGGACACACGGAAATCAAATACAGGAAATTCGATAACCTCGATGGCCCGATGTTCACCCTGTTGCGATCCGATGTGTTGATGATCCGCTATGAAAATGGAACAAAGGATATATTTAATGAGGAACCGAAACCGGTTGCTGTTGCCCCTCCATCGGACGCCAATTTATATTTACGAGGGCAGACGGACGCGAACACGTATTATGACGGATATAAAGGCGCAGGAACCGGAACCTTATTAGTAAGCCTGCTTTCTCCTTTGGTGGGACTGATCCCGGCCATTGCCTGTTCCTCCACACGGCCAAGAGATCATAAGCTCATGTATCCGGACGCAGAACTCATGAAAAATGTAAACTACTACAACGGGTACACGCACCGTGCCAAAAAAGTAAAATCAAAAAAAGTGTGGAAAAACTGGCTTATCGCATTCGGTGTGAATTTGGTGTTATCGATAGCACTGCAATCACAATGAAAATGAACAATTCTTACAAACTGTCCATAAACAAAAGTCTGACCGCCGATACTATACCTTTCCCAAAATTTCGCAGTGTCCGTCGTGGTTCGTTGTGCCCGCTGTGACCTCTTCCGCTTTCGTTGCCACGGCGAACCGCAGCATGCACAGCGTATGCATTTTAATAATCAGAAAGGAAACTTGAAAAAAATAATTTTATTGACTATGGCTATGCTCCTGTTCCATGTTTCGAATGGCCAGGACGCCGAAGTCTATTTCCAAAGAGGAAATGATAAAAATAAGGTAAGCCACTTCCGGCAAGCGATTGCCGAATACGATAAAGCTATTGAACTTAAACCTGACTATGCCGACGCCTATCTCTTTCGCGCCATGGCGAAAGGGGACCTGGGTGATAATTTAGGGGCGTTGATCGACTATACCACGGCGATTGAACTCAACCCACAGAATGCCGATGGATACAACAATCGGGGGAATGCGAAAGATGATTTAGGCGACCACAAAGGGGCCGTTACAGATTATGATAAAGCGCTTGAACTCAACCCCAAGTACACCAACGCCTACTACAATCGCGGGCTTGCTAAAATCAGGTCAGGCGATAAAAACGGTGGTTGCCTCGATTTTAGCAAAGCAGGAGAATTAGGGCTGGACCGCGCCTATGATTCAATCAAAAAACACTGCCGGTAAATAGCAACATTTTAATAAACTTTGGCTTTCTTTGTTTAGGCTGATTTCTCAAATCAAAGCTGAAAACAAATATGAAACAATCCATTTTGATCTTGTTCGCCATTATTATTACGATGACCGGTGCCGTTGCACAAGACATTATCACAACGAAGACCGGGGAGGATATTCTGGCGAAAATAGTGGAAGTCGGGCATACCGAAATCAAGTACAAGAAGTTTGACAATCAGGAAGGTCCCCAGTTTACCATCTTGAAATCAGATGTTTTGATGATTCGCTATGAAAATGGAACCAAGGACATATTTACCGAGGAACCAAAAAACAACACGGTAGTCCCTCCCTATTCTCCAAGCCCCAATCTGAATACACCCGACAATAAATTGTTCTACGCCGGTAAAGTAGAAAAGTACAGAAAAATGAAAGGCACCGGCGCCACGTTGACCGTAGTGGGTGGAATTTTGCTGGTCGTCGGTATTGCTACGTTGGTCAATGCCACGAGTAATTCTTATACTAATTCCTATGGATCCACCCAAACAAGCACATCCGGTAATGCTGCGGCCGGGGCCGTTGCCTATCTCCTCGGCCTGGGGGGTCTGGGAGCCGGAATTCCTTTATGGATTGTGGGCGCCCACCAGCAGCGGAAATACAGTAAGAGATTGGAAGGCTTTACCCTACGATTTAATGTGACTCCCCAGGGCAGGGGCATAACATTAGCCCGTCGTTTTTGATTATTGCAAAGATTTAGTACCGTTGCCTTTGACTTGATAGGCCTAAGGAAACTTCGTCTTCACACTATGAAAAACGTACTTGCCAGCCCGGCTGCCGTCATGATCGTTGCCATTGGCTTAAGTGCCTGTGGTTTTGACGATATTAAAAACAATCCTTCCACCACGCCAATTCCTCCGTTGTATAATTGGAGCCGTCAACCTTCACAGACCATTTCCAGACTTCATGATATTTTTTTTATTACAAGCAATGCGGGCTGGGCCGTGGGGGACTCGCTCACGTTGCTGTCTACGACGGATGGCGGTTTGAACTGGCCACAAGTTCCAACGACGGGCATCGTGCGGAATCTGAGCAGTGCGTTCTTTGTTGATTCCCAAACGGGATGGATGACAGGCTCCAAGACGAATCCTCCCGACGGTGGGGTGTATATTTCTAAAATGGGGGGCGCATACCCTACTCAGCAGCTCACGGTTAACCATCCTCTGAATACGACTTTCTTTTTAGACGCGAATACGGGGTGGGCTGCCGGAGATAGCAGCATTCTTCTTCATACCGTTAACGGCGGCGTGATCTGGACCACGAGCGCAATCGGAACGAAGGAAACTATTTTTGATCTTCTCTTCTTTACCAATGAAATGGGTTGGGCCGCAGCCAGCCAGGGCGGCCTGTACCGGACGAAGGACGGTATAACCTGGAATA
>DATHFS010000554.1:0-2057 GCA_035317975.1 Cyclobacteriaceae bacterium
GCGTTGGTGCTGATCAGGTCATCGCGGGTCATGCCCGGCTTGCGGGGGAGACCGGAAGTGATCACTACCACATCGGAACCTGCCGATTTGGAATAGTCGTTGGTGGAGCCAATGGTGCGGCTATCATATACATTGATAGGAGCCTTTTGCCAAATATCGAGCGCCTTGCCCTCGGCCAGCCCTTCTTTGATATCGACCAGTACAATTTCATTCGCAATTTCGCGGGACGCCAGCACGTCGGCACAAGTGGCGCCTACGTTTCCGGCACCTACAACGGTGATTTTCATATAGTTAGAGATAGTTTAGGTTGGATGCAATTTCGCAGCTTGAACAAGCGGGATGCAATTTATTAATCGGGGTAAGAAAGAAAAAGGATTTCGGTTTTTTATCAGATGCCGGAGCTATAAAAATGTTTGAAGTAGTCCAAAAAAAGGTGGATATTCCTCGCTAATGCAGGGTCTCAAAGAACCACAACGTACACAAAGGAAATGCATGGATTTGACCCTGAAAGCGTCGTGTCCTTTGTGAACTTTGTGCCTGTGTGCCGTAGCACTCTGCGTGTAGGCGTGACCTGCATTTGTCCGCGTAAATTTCATGACCCATGAACCTCAACCTAAAATCGAAGGAGCAAAATACCTATGATGCAATCATTGTCGGTTCCGGCATCAGCGGCGGCTGGGCTGCCAAAGAACTCTGTGAGAAAGGACTAAAAGTGTTGTTGCTGGATCGCGGGGGAAATGTCGAACACCCAAACTATCCGACCGCCACATTGGACCCCTGGGATTTCCCGCATCGCCTGAGGTTAACGCCCGAAGACAAGGAAAAAAGCTACGTTCAAAGCAGGCACTATTCCTTTCGAGACGACAATAAACATTGGTACATCAACGACAAAGAAAACCCGTACACGGAGACCAAGCGGTTTGATTGGATTCGGGGCGATGTCGTCGGAGGCCGCTCTCTCCTGTGGGGTAGACTTTGCTACCGCTGGAGTGATTTGGACTTTGAAGCAAATGCAAAAGACGGGATCGCAGTCGATTGGCCTATCCGTTACAAAAATATTGCGCCTTGGTATGACTATGTCGAATCCTTCATTGGTGTCAGCGGGCAGGCCGATGGCATACCCCACCTGCCGGACGGGAAGTATTTGCCTCCTTATGAAATGAACTGTGTCGAGCAATCGTTCAAGGGACTCATCGAAGAAAAATTTCCCGGCCGGAGAGTGATCATTGGAAGAACGGCCAACTTAACGCAACCGGTGAAGGGTCGCGGTCAATGTCAGAACCGGAACCTGTGCCATCGCGGTTGTCCTTATGGCGCCTACTTCAGCACCAACGCCAGCACGTTGCCTGCCGCATTCGCTACTGGGAATCTTACGCTGCGGCCGCACACGCTGGTCAACAAAGTGATTTACGATGAACAAAAACGGCGGGCCACCGGAGTTGAAGTGTTGGATATCGACACGAATGAAACGCAGGAATTTTTCTCAAAACTTGTGTTTCTGAATGCGGCCACCGCAGCAACCAGCTTCATTCTGCTCAACTCCCTTTCATCCCGCTTTCCAAACGGACTTGGAAATTCAAGCGACCAGGTAGGTCGCAATCTGATGGACCACCACAAGTGCCAGGGGTTTTCGGCCAGGGTGGAAGGTTTTGAAGACAAGTATTACACCACTGGCAGGCCAGTGGGCATTTATATTCCGCGGTTCAGAAATATGAAGGAAAAGCGGAACGACTACCTGCGCGGCTATGGTATACTGGGTGGAGCCGGAAGAGAAGGATGGCAACGCAGCGACGAACGGATCGGTGTTGAACTAAAGGAGGCGCTGTCCCAACCCGGTTCCTGGCATGTTACCTTCTCCGGATACGGAGAGTGCCTCCCCTATTCCGAAAACAGGATCACCCTCAACACCGATAAGAAAGATAAATGGGGACGACCAACGCTAACCATCGATTGTGAATTCAAAGAAAACGAGAAGTCGATGCAAAAAGATATCGCCGCTGCGGTCGTCGAGATGATGGAGGCTGCCGGATTCAAGGATCTTACTGCCGAAGCCCGAA
>DATHFS010000555.1:0-2134 GCA_035317975.1 Cyclobacteriaceae bacterium
CAAGTCATCTATGCCATCGGTACGTCGATGCTTATCATGGCTGCCCTCGTCCACCTGAAAGAAAATATCATTTTAATAGCGGGCATCGTGATCACGGCCGGGCACAACCTGTTGGATCCTGTTCAACTGGATCCGGGCCATCCCCTTTTTGCCCTGTGGAGATTTGTTTATCAAGCCGGACCCCTTCAAATTGCTCCGGGAAAATTTTTCCTTGTGGAATATCCCGTGCTGCCCTGGCTGGGTATTATGTTGCTGGGGTATAGTCTGGGTCAATGGTATATCCGGGGATTCGATCCGGCACGCAGAAGGAGATTATTGCTCCTCGTTGGAGTCGGGGCGACTGTGTCTTTCCTCCTGCTTCGGGGAATTAACCTCTATGGCGATCCTGCCCCCTGGCAATTCCAAAAAGACGGCATGCGGACCTTTCTGAGTTTCCTGAATTGTACCAAATATCCTGTTTCGCTACTGTACACATTAATGACATTGGGCCCGGTACTCATTTTTCTTTCATGGATGGAGAAGTTACCGATCCAGCGTTTGAAACCTGTCGAGGTGTTCGGACGAGTGCCGATGTTCTATTATGTCATTCATTTCTATTTAATCCATTGTCTTGCTATTGTAGTGTATCTCCTGGTGCAGCATAAGACTTTCGCCGATCTTAATTTTCATTTTTTCTCGGCTTCCGGGACCGGAAAAGAGGGTGCGAGTCAGTTCGGTGCAATACCTCCGGTCTCCGGATACTTCGGCGGCGTGCCCTACACGGCGGGGTACGCGTTGCGATGGGTTTACGTCGTGTGGTTAGCCATTATCCTGGTGATGTACCCACTTTGTAAGAAATACAATGAATACAAAAGTACCCACGCTCACTGGTGGCTGAGTTATTTGTAGTTGTAATCGTTAAGATTTAATTCGCTCTTTCCACACCTAAAGCATTCTTTGATCGCTTTCTTACACTTGCTTTTGCCTCTTCCAAAGTTTTAAATTTCATCTCGCCCCGTCCGTATTTTTCAAGCCTATTGTCAAGCTCTTCGTGTTGAGATGGTGATAATTCAAAACCTTCTTCCGCTTTAATAGCCCGTATTTTCTCAAGAACATTCTTGTCCTTAATCCGAGTTAGCCAGTGTATAATATCTAATTTCAGACGTTGCGTATCCAATTTAATTGGTATTTTCATCCTTCAAAGACAACGATTTTCCTCTTTTTTTTGGTTTCCTTCTAAACTTAAAATAAAAATTTATTTCTCATACAGTACCAAATCTATTCCTTTGACTTTATTAAATCCTTTGTCGGCGGTTATGAAAGGAAGGCTTGTATGTCGTGCTGTTGCCGCGATGATGCTGTCACCTAGCCTGGTGTTATGCTGTTCCCGGATTTCAATAGCATGATGTTTTACAGCGGCAGTCAACTCTACAACAACTGCTTCTTCGATGAATTGTTTAATGGTTTGCCTTTCCTTTGCCGTCAGTTTCCCATAGCCCAATAATTCAATTTCACTTATGACCGATATATGAAGTTCTCTTCCAAATAAAAAATCAGCTAATGTTTGGTCCCCACCCAAAAGATATAACACTGTATTGGTGTCCAGTAAAAATCTATTCCCATTCATCCCGTAGCTGCTTTTGGATCACCAGGGCGTCTTCTTTCAGTTTAATTGTACCGCAGTATTTTTTTGTATCAATGCCTTTTTTTCTCCGCAACTTCTTCATAATAGCAGTGATGTTTCGTTTACTAGCTCCTTTTTTTAGTATTAGTACCATATCATTTCGGTATAATTATATCCCCAACAAAGATACAAATTGTCGATGATAAAACTTCACTGCCCAAAAGCTATGGATCGTTCTAAAAGGGCAAACACTTCCATCTTTTTGAGAAAACTCATGAGTTCTTTACCTTTGTGAAAATCTGCCTATGGCCTAACGAAGGTCTTCATTGAGCCATATTGACCTACTTCGTAAGCCACCTTTTTTTGCTGATTACAGGCAAAAGTCAAGCGAATTTCATTTTCCCCGGGAATAAGTGTGGTCTAATTGTCCTATAAGTGAGGAATAACTATACATCCTGGAGACCTCGGCTATGCCATAAAGAAGGAATAAGAACCTGCCAGGAACCCGATAAGAAGGGGTTATGAGGGGAA
>DATHFS010000556.1:0-5923 GCA_035317975.1 Cyclobacteriaceae bacterium
TCCTCGGGAGGTTCATTTCGCCCCTTCAGGGCTTAATGACATCGATATAACTTCACGAAGGGCTTCACCCTTCGCTATTGCTTATCGCCCGTTCAGGGCTCACGCGACCGGGAAGCATAACTCACTACTCGATTTACGTGAAAAAAGTTTTTACACAGCCTCTATAGTCTTGAGTCCTTGGTTGGATTTCAAAGGTTAGGCATTGGTCATTAGTTTAGTTATTGGTCATTAGTGGGGAACACTAAGAATTAACAATCCACCACCAATAACCAATAACCAATGCCCAATGACTAGACTAATCGTTCGAGTGTTCGCTCGTCTCCCCGTCGGCCTCAATCTTCAGATCTTTATGACAGGTACCATCCCCATAATCAATGGTGGACGTTGCACCACCAACGACTACTTCCACCGTTCCGCTGACAGGGATAAATTTATGCTTGTTGAAGCAACCGTATTGATAAACGATCTCTTTTGTAATCGTGGCTGTGAATGCGAGACCTGCACGGGTGGTGCCGGTGAGTGAGCCGGTGATTTTGATCGTTTTGCCCCTCCAATGACGGCCTATCCCTTTTTCAAAATTGTAGGTAAGGATCCCGTTCCAGGAGGCAAATGTACCGTCCTTGTACGTAATTTTTGCGTCCTTCGCTTCAACCGTTGTCGCTGATTTACTGGAAGAGGTGATAATGATCGTGCCATCCACTTGCGTCGAGTCCTTATGAAAGGCATCAAAGGTGATCGTCTCTGTGGAGGAAAACGTAATGCTGTCTTTGAAACTGACAGTGTAAACAAAGGTATCGGTGACTTTTCCCGTGCGCCGGCGGGTGGAGTCAGCGCAAGTTGAACCATCTCCGTAGTCGATCGTGACTGAACCAGTAAAGATCACCGTGTCGACATGCGTTGTGTCACGCGCAAAAGTGTGTTTGATCGATGGCTTACAGGCAGTTTCATCATCGTCATCTTCATCGGACTGATCTCCATCCGCTATTCTTCCACCCAGGGCACTATTTTGCCCCATGGCACTGGCCGTTATACTCATGACAGATTGAGTAGCGGCGACGATTTGGGTATTATCCTGTGCAGCTTGTTTTGACTGGGCGAGCGATGCCGTCTTGCTGATATTTTCTTGCTGACACGCCCACACAAACGCGACATAAAAGGCAACCCATACAAAGGACCTAACAGACAACTTTTTCATAGTACTGTTTGTTTTGTTTAATTCGAAATTAACTATAAAATTAAGATACTTCGATTGCCTTTAGAGGCATTTTCAGCCTCGAAGTAACTCGGTTCCCGTGAAATTTTGAGTGATAGTCGTCATGCGTCACGGCATACCGGACAGATCGACAATAAGGGGGGTCAGGAGGTCATTTGGTGCCCTTATTTAACCTGTGTTGAAAAAAGAAATTAAGGTGGAATCGACGTTTTAAATGATATTTGCGTTTGTGCAAAACCGCTGAAATCCTTTCATTTTTGAATCCTCTAACACCTATGACCTCTGGTCTATGAGATGGATTACCCGGGAACGTCCCAAGATCGACCGCATCGCTTGCCCGTGGCTGATTAAGCGGTTTGTTGATCCGTCTGCGGAGATTATTTACGTGCCGTTCGACCAGGTTATTAAAAAAGCCAACGAACTGGATGCGATTCCGTTTGATCTACCGGAAGTAGAGTATACGCACTATGGCGATCGGTGTACATTCGATTATATTATTGAAAAACATAAACTCACTGACCCGGCCTTGCGGGTAGTAGCGGCAATTGTAAGAGGCGCCGATACAGATCGCCATGACATCGCCAGCCAGGCATCCGGCCTTTGGGCAATTTCTGCCGGGCTTTCCTACAACATTAAGAATGATCAGGAATTACTGGACCGGGGTTTGCTGATCTATGATGCCTTGTACAGTTGGGCAAAATATTTACAAAATGAAAAACATACCCAAAATCCCATCGAAAATCTGCTCCTCGATGTTTACAAGAAATTCCTAAAACGGAAATCCGGTCCCCGGAAAATACCGGCCTGGGCGAAAGAACTCAAAGAGATCATCCAGGACCAGATCGATACCAATCTGAGTTTGAGTCTTAAGGAGGTTTCTCAAAGCCTGCATGTTCACCCCTCTTATTTATCGAGGGAGTTTTCCAAATACTTTGATGACCTTACCTTCGGAGACTATATACGGAAACTGCGCATTGAAAAATCGATTCAGCTCCTGAAGGACTCCAAACATTCTTTATCCGAGATCGCCTACCTGACCGGCTTCTCCGATCAAAGTCACTTCAACAGGATCTTTAAAAAAGTTACCGGGAAGAACCCTTCTGCTTACCGGAAAAGTCTGAACCGGGATTCGTCGGATTTATCGGATTCTTAGGATTAGATACGCTCGCTTTAACCCCATTCTGGAAATCCAATTCAAAAAGTAAATCTTGTACAAAAAGTAAAATCTGTTCTATACTTTTATTCCTAATGTGCCTACTCTTGTTGGTTGCTCTGAGGGAGTCCGGAGTCCTTCGAACACGTTGACCGGCAGCGCTGTCAATGACTACTCTTACTTTGTCATGTTTGGTAAAGCGTACCGTAACACTTTGTATCGAAAATGTTCGACCCCTACGGGGTCGCCCTGACAATGTTGAAAATAACGTTCTACAAATATTCAATCCCTCTGGGATTGTTTTTGCTGTTTACTTGACCCCAGGGGGGTCAACTATTTGTAGTAACCATCGCCACCCCCATCAGGACAACCCAGTAGGGGTCGGACAATATCAATACATACCCCTAACAGAATGTGAGTACCATGACAAGTAGGACTAATCTAATGACTAATCTTTATAACCCAATCCCCCAAGCGCAAACCCGCCCCATGCCAACCTACTCCCTCCGCGATTTAATAATCTATTTCCTCAAACTAGGCACCTGGGGCTTCGGAGGTCCGGTCGCGTTGATCGGCTATATGCACCGTGATCTGGTTGAAAATAAAAAGTGGATCGGGGAAGAAGACTATAAAGAAGGTCTTGCTCTTTCGCAACTTGCTCCCGGTCCCCTTGCTGCGCAGCTTGCCATTTACCTCGGATACGTTCACTACCGGATAATCGGGGCCACTCTGGTGGGGCTTGCATTTGTATTGCCTTCTTTTCTCATGGTGATCGCTATTGGATATGCCTATGTTCTTTATGGGGGACTTCCATGGATGCAAGCGGTGTTCTATGGTGTAGGAGCAGCCGTAATCGGTATCATCACCATCGGGAGCTATAAACTCACGACCAGGAGCCTGGGAACGGATAAACTCTTATGGATCATTTTTGTTGTACTGGCCGCTGCTACCTTCATTACTGAAGAAGAAATCCTGTGGCTGATTCTTTTAGCAGGCTGTGCAGTTTGGTTTGCCAAAGCACCGCCAAAATGGTTGATACCCTCAACCCAGGGCATGTTCCCGGTCATCCTGCTTCAGTTGCAACCGATTGCCACGGAATCCAAACTTTGGCAGATCGCCTGGTTCTTTACCAAGGCCGGCGCTTTTGTATTCGGAAGCGGCCTGGCGATTGTTCCGTTTCTTTATGGAGGCGTCGTGAAAGAATATCATTGGTTAACCGAGCAGCAATTCCTGGATGCCGTTGCCGTAGCGATGATCACCCCAGGCCCGGTCGTGATCACTGTTGGCTTTATTGGCTATCTCGTAGCCGGTATTCCCGGAGCCTGTGTTGCCGCGTTGGCCACGTTTGTTCCTTGTTATTTGTTTACGGTTGTCCCGGCCCCTTACTTCAAAAAATACGGAAGGCATCCTGCCATTAAGGCTTTTGTTGATGGTGTTACCGCCGCTGCCATTGGCGCTATTGCCGGAGCCGTACTGGTTTTGGGTAAACGGACCTTAACGGATATTCCGACTATGCTCATGGCGGTAGCAACGGCCGGTATTCTTTTGAGATTTAAAAAGCTTCAGGAACCATTTGTCATATTCGCCGCCGCCCTTATTGGAATTCTCCTGAAATTGTCCCTTTAATTAAAAATGGATGAAAATAATTTGTTTAGCAATCTGGTTATTTCTTGGTGGCAATGTGAGCGGCCAGACCCTGCGGGAATTATTAAAACAGGCAGAATCCAATTACCCGCTGTTGAAAGCCAAAACCTTCGAGGTGCTTGCCGGCCAACGTACCGTGTCGGCTGCAAAAAATACGGCACTCCCTGCGCTCGACGCGGCTTATCAGATTGACTATGCCACCTACAACAATATCACGGGCATGGCCTCAACTCAATTCATGGTGCCAATGACAGGACCGCCATCACCGGGGAATGTGTATAATGGAGTTTTTGGGAGTGTAGCAGGCTTACTGCTCAATTGGGAACCGTATACATTCGGTCAGCGGAGCGCCCGCATCGACATAGCAAAAGCCAATTTGCTGTACAACAAGGCTGATGCTCAGCAGGAGATATTCGCGCACCAGGTCCGGGTAATTAACACGTATCTGGATGTCCTGATGGCCAATGAACTCCTCAAGGTTTATTCAAGAAACGTTGACCGTTCAAGGGAAAATCTCCGCGTTGTTCGCACCTTGACCGTTAGCGGATTGCGGCCGGGAGTCGACTCCGCCTTGTTCAACTCGGAATTATCACGGGCAAAGGTTGATAAGCTTACCTATTCCAAATTTCTTGAGACACAGCAAGCCGGATTGGCGGAATTGCTTGGCAGCGAAACCTTATCCTATGCTGCAGACAGCAGTTATTTCACCTTACTTCCCTTATTACCTTCCGATACAGCATCGTTAATTCATCCACTGATTAGCCTTTCAACCAGCAAACTGGAGATCAATCTGCACCAACGAACTTATGTTCAACGATCGCTGTATCCTAAATTGACAGCCTGGGGCACCGCCTATGCCCGTGGTTCGGGAATTCGCTATGATGGATCTGTCAATTCAAAAGAGGGATTCTCTTTCAGCCGGTATAACTATGGAGTTGGGCTTCAACTCAGTATTCCGCTGTTGCGCTTTGTGGATGTCCATAATCAACTTCATCAGCAGAACGCGCTGATCGGCGCCCAGCAGGAGAGATTGAATCAGGTAAAACTTGAATTGAACTCACAGCGAATTGTAGCGGATCTTACGCTACGGAATTCACTTGAAATTGCTAAGGAAAGCCCCGTATTTTATCAATCGGCCAATTTTGCTTTCCGCTCCCTGTTAACCCGGTATAATTCCGGCCTTGCCAATTATGCGGACCTGATCCAGGCTCAATATGGGTTGGTCAAAGCGGAAACCGATCTGAAGAAATCCTACGTCGATTGCTGGAAAGCATTATTGTATGAGGCGGCCGTGCAAGGCGATCTCAATGTGTTTTTAACCCAGGTGAAGGAATAACGTATGAATCTTATACAAAGCGCATTACGAAAACCCATCACGGTGGTCGTCGTTGTTATATCGATTCTGTTCTTTTCCGCATTGGCAATTCGTAATTCGAAGATTGACATTTTTCCACCTTTGGGATTGCCAACCATTTATGTTGCTCAAACGTATGGAGGGCTGTCTCCGCAGCAAATGGAGGGGTTCATTACTTCGTATTATGAGTATCACTTCCTGTACATCACCGGGATCAAGTTTGTTGAAAGTAAATCGGTGCAAGGCGTTTCACTCATCAAATTAGAGTTCCATGAAGGGACGGACATGGCCAATGCGATGGCTGAAACCGTTTCCTATGCAAACCGCGCCCGTTCTTTTATGCCACCCGGGACGGTGCCGCCCTTTGTCATGCGGTATGATGCCGGTTCCGTGCCGGTGGGTCAGTTGGTGTTTAGCAGCGAAACGAGATCATTAAATGAAATACAGGACCTGGCTTTGTTTAAGGTACGCCCCATGTTTGCCTCCTTGCCGGGCGTATCGGCGCCGCCGCCCTTCGGTGGAAACCAAAGAACCATCCTGATAAAAGCGGATCCTGAAC
>DATHFS010000557.1:0-4820 GCA_035317975.1 Cyclobacteriaceae bacterium
ACCATTACTCCGATCATGAGGGAAATCCTGGAGGTAGCGCGGACTCCGCATACCCTGGATGAACTGATCAGGTGGGTAGCGGAAAGCCAGTCCTGCTCCTACGAAAGCATTTATCAGGCAGTCTATTCATTTCTAAAGCGAATGGGGAGACTGGGTGCGCTGGTGTACGAAGAGGAGCAGGTCGGAAACAAACCCACCATTCTTGCTGAACTGGAGGAAACCAAAAAATTGGGCGATTTTACCTTATTGGAACAAATCGGCGCAAGTTACAAAGTGGCGCTATACAAATGCATCAGTGCGGAAAAAGGGGCCCATGCCTATACGATAAAAATATTCCTGAAAAGGAAACCCAGGGAATCGCTGCTCAAGGAATTCATTAAGGAGTATGAAATTTTAAATTTTCTTCCCCCCCATCGAAATGTAAGGAAGGTTATCGACGCATCAGTCTATGATGATATTCCCTACATCTTGTTTGAGCACATCGACGGGGTGTCTATGTCCGATGTGGTAGACGAGGTTTCATTGGAAACGAAGTATAGCATTGCCCACCAGCTGATGACAGCGATGGATCATTTGCACCGTCATCAGATCCTGCATGGTGATATTCATTCCTCCAATTTTTTAATTGATCCGGAAAATAACCTTCACCTGATCGATTTGGGCATGGGGTATTTTGAACATGAAAGAGGAATCGGTCATGGCGGTGTACCCCGTTACATGCCCCCCGAAAGAATGCCTGATGACAGTCTGGATTTCAGTGAAAAGAAAGGTGACTATGTGTCCGAAATATTTCAGATTGGCGTCTGTCTCTATTTTTTGTTTTCGGGAGAGTATCCCTTCAACGGCCTCTTGCTGAGGGATCTGGCGAGTTCAATAAAACACGACGCTCCGCCGCGGTTGATAAAAACACCATTGGAGGAAAAAATTCCCCAAACCATTGCCGATATCATTTCAAAATCAATGGAAAAGGATCCCTCCCGCCGGTACCAACGTGTCGCCGATTTGTTGCAGGCATGGTCACTTGCCATTCGGAACAGGGAATGGACTGTAAAGGAAGTAAACATGACATAACAAAAATAAACATAACATAAATGAAGGTTGACAGAAGTGTATTACTATTCTAAAGGATGATAGCTATAGTTGGCCAGGGTAGAACGATTTCATTCTTTGATGGTGCACGTCAGAGGAGAGGGAGATGCCGAAAACCCTTATTCAAGAGTAGGCAAGAATTTTTAATTTGAAGTAGTATGAAAAAGTCAAATGTTAGTTTTGAAAATCTTCTGGATCAACTGTCAGAAGAAAAGATCAACATGGTAGTGGATCGCAAGGCGCTCCGGGCAGGGTGGCTGGATTCCCTGGGTATTGGTGGAGGCGGGGACACCGACTCGAGTGGCACCGGTTCGAAAAGCGGATCGGGCTCCGGGTCAGGCAATTCAGGGAGCACAGCCAATAATAACACTTCGCCCTTTGGGATTTGTATTTAAGGCCGTATCGATTTAAGGCTGTATCGATCCCAATAGATTTGAATTGAGATCGTGAAGTGTCTGCGTCTTTGCGGCCGAGAATCTCACCGCAAAGACGCTAAGGCAACGCATAATTTGGTTTCAGTTTCAAATAGTACCTTTTAATCAGTCCCAATGAATTGATCCGCTCACTATGAATACGATTGATCACCAGTTAAAGGGAAATGATTGCGGAATCAGTGCCATAAAAACGGTCTTTACTATTTTCGGAAAAGAGATCGATCGCAATTATATCCTGGACCAGGTATTCCTGGATGAAAAAGGCTCGTCGATAGGCGACCTAAAAAAATTTCTTGACACGAATGGATGCGTTTCCCGGTACAAGTTTCTGGATGTCGGCCTTCTCCAGAAAGATTTAACTTCACTAAAGCCTTTATTTCCCTTCATCCTTCCGATAAAAAAGCCACGGCAACTTCACTACGTCGTCGTCAACGGGATCAAAGGAAACAAATTAAGGGTTTATGATCCTGCCCGAATACATGTGTATTACATTTCTTTTGCCGAGCTAAAAACAATAGCCCATTATTCAGACAGCTATTGGGAATTAGCCGATTTACAGGAACGTATGGAGGCGCTGTGTGCCCCGGAACTGTCGCGCTATAACATATCGTTTAACGGCTCGTGGGAACAGCAGGATCCCACGCAGGTGTTTAACAAACTGGTTTATTTCTCGCACATCCGGGACAACTTCGGATTCAAAGATAAAAAAGCCGAAAAGACCTTTTTAGAAGATATTCTCTTCAACCATGAACTCGCCCTGCCGAAACAGTTCAGGCAGCTCAAATATGAAAATGCAAAAGTAAAGCTCTCCGCCCCGTTGGTCCTTTCCATCCGATCCCTGCCCGACGCGGAAATGCCGGTACCCTTAAAGGAGGACGAAACCAATATCTACACCAGGCTATTCAGAGAACTTGGCGAAAACAAGCGGTTATGGTACATCTATTTATTTACAGCCCTGTTCGCTGCCTCCCTGGCACAGTTGACGGTCTTCATTAACCAGATATTGCTGGACCATGTTTTGCCCAGTTTTCAACTGAATATTTTAACTCTTTTCGCCATTGGGTTCGCCCTCTTCCGGGTTTTTAACCTGTTGATCAATCAATACAAATACGTTGTCTCCATCCATGTCGGGAACATCATGGATAAATATTTCCTGAACACCTTTAATGAAAAACTCGACAGGTTTTCGCTGCGGTATGCCCAAACGTTCAGGCGGGGTGATTTATCCGAGCGGTTAAGCGATGCCCGCACGCTGAAGACGTTCTTCCTGAGTATATTTTCCAGCATCCTCGTTGATTCACTCGTCTCCCTGTACTCGCTCGGCCTGCTTTTCTTCATCTATTGGCAATTGGCCTTGCTGATTTGTGGTGTCATGGTACTTTACTCACTTTGGTTTAAAGTAATAACACCCTACTTGCAATCCAACGAACAGAAACGGTTTATCCTCAAAGCCGATTTTGTCTCCAAGATGATTGAGAAGATCGATGGCAATCAGGTAATCAAGAGTTTCAGGCTCGAGCCGATTTTTTCCAATAGGATACGGAAGAGCATCAAAGACCTGATCGACATTCAAACAAGAATAAAACACATCGACCTGGTGAATTTGGGTGTGATCTCCCTTATTTCAACGGTCGCCTATACACTCATCGTAGTGGTCCTCGCCCGCAATTCAATCTTTGCTCAAACGCTTTCGTTCGGCCAGTTGATTACGTTTATCATGTTATCGGAACGGGTCTTTAGCTCGCTGGCAGGCATATTGGGGTCGAACCTGACCCTCCAGGAGAATGAAGTTATTCTGAAACGCTACTTTGATTTCAACGAGCCGTCGAAAGCCCATCCGCTCCATGGTATCAGCGATTTTACCATTGACAAGGTGTCGTTCAGCAAGCTTAATTTTGGGTACAATCCAACCAGCCGGATATTAAAAGACATTGATTTTGAAATTATCCGGGGGGAAAAAATAAAAATTGAGGGGGGAAATGGTTCTGGGAAATCGTCATTGAGTAAAATCCTCTCCTTCCTGTACGATCCGGATAGCGGTGATATCAACATCAACGACACGAAAAGTAATTTTTTCAACCGGGATGCTTTAAAGGACAAGATCCTGCTGGTGACGAATGAGGATATTCTTTTTAATGAAACCATCGAGTTCAATATCGCATTTGGTAAGGACCTGTCGCATTCAAAAATCATAGACTTGTCCAAAGAGATCGGGTTATACGACTTTATCAGCAGTCATGAAGACGGCCTGCAATTTACCATCAACGAGAACGGGAAAAATCTATCCACCGGGCAGCGCAAGAAAATTTTAATCATGAGGGCCCTGCTCAGCAGAGCAGAAATCGTGATCCTGGATGAGGTGCTTTCCGGAATTGATCTTCTCTCAAGGGAAAAAATCGAGTCCCTGATTGATGACATCAATGACAAAACGTTTATTGTCATTTCCCATGAGCCGGTCAAAAAATTAAAATTCAACCGGAACTTTGTAATGACCAACGGAGTACTCACTAACGGAGAACTTGTTTATGCCCAACTTCAATGAAGTCTATTTCATCAAAATGCTTTTTCGCATTTTGGTAGCGTTTGTGGCGTTGATCCTGATCTGTGTAGCCACATTCAACATCAATGATTCGGTCTCTTTTACTACAGGCGAAATCATTGCCGAAGTTCCGCAAATCGACTACAAGGCACCTTTCGAGGGAATTCCTTATAAGATCTTTGTGGAAGAAGGGAAAGCCGTAAAAAAAGGCGACACCCTCATGGTCCTGGTCAATGAACAACTACGCAAAGACTTTCAGGACGCGCAATCCTCCTATCCTTCGTTGCTGAAAATTGATACAACGATTGCGGAGTTGATCCAGAGCACCTATAGTAAGATCGATAATTTAAAAAGGGAAAAGCAACTCAGTTCCCGCGTTCATACTTCCCAGAAAATAAGAGTCGTGAATGAACTTAAATCAGCTTCCCAAAAGACCAGCGTCAATACGGACAAGCTTTTGGTCGTGGCCCTGTCCAAGCTTTCAATGGATTCGGTCTTGTATGCCCAAAAGGTGATCAGCAAACTGGACATCACGAACTCATTTGACAATTATTTGAACTATAAGAATTCGTTGGTGGAATCGGAACTCGCTCAAAATCAAATTCAATCAAATTCAAACAATCTTGACAATGAGTACCTGAAAACACAAAACACCGAGGAGCTGCGGTTGATCGAACTCAATGAACGAATCAAAGAACTGGAAAAGGAACGATCGGCGTCGCACAAAGAGCTCCGGGCAGCAATGGAGAACCTGACCT
>DATHFS010000558.1:0-5951 GCA_035317975.1 Cyclobacteriaceae bacterium
AAATCCCTCCCTAAGTTCATACACCTTCCTCAGAATAAATGGCAACCATGAAATCTAGCCCTGAAGGGGCGTAATGAACCCCTCGAACAAATTTTCTATTTCACCCCTTCGGGGCTCCTGATTTCGTGCTCGTTTTTAACACAGGGCTTCACCCTGTGCTGATATATGCCGCCCCTTCAGGGCTTGAAAATTAAATGCCAACTCACGACCAGGACTTAGTCTCGCTTTGCGAAGTTTTGATTTGACCGCCAGTCGAGTCCAACTCAAGACGAAGGACTCAATCTGCAGTTAATAAAAGTTTCCTCCGCGCCTCCTTTGCGCCTCCGCGGTTTAAAGTTTCCAAGGCTAAAAACCCTCCCTCAGCTCATACACCTTCCTCAGCTTATCAATCAACACATCCGATTCCTGAAAATCAAGGGTCTGCTGGCCGTCGCTGAAGGCTTCTTCGGGCTTTTCATGTGTTTCGTAGATGATGCCGTCGGCACCGGCTATCACCGCTGCCAGTGCAACGGGCTCAACATATTCCCGAAGCCCGACACCGTGCGACGGGTCGGCCACGACGGGCAGGTGCGTCTTTTCTTTGAGGATGGGAATAGCGTTGATGTCCATGGTGTTGCGGCTGGCTCGTTCATAGGTGCGGATACCGCGTTCACACAGCAGCAACCGCTCGTTGCCTCCGCTGAAAACATATTCCGCCGAGGAGAGCAGTTCCTCGATGGTGCCGGAGATCCCGCGCTTGATCATCACGGCCTTATCTACTTTGCCAAGCTCATCCAATAAATTGAAGTTTTGTGTGTTCCGCGCGCCGACCTGAAAAATATCGACATAGTCGTACATCTCGGCGATCTGACTTACTTGCATCACTTCGCTGATGATCTTGATGCCCGCTTCCCGCGCCAGCCGGTACCACATCTTCAGGCCGTCAACGCCCAGACCGCGGAAGGCATAAGGTGAACTTCGTGGCTTGAAAACACCTCCCCGCATGAGCCTTACTTTATTTTTCACCAAATGCCGGATGGTCGCCTCCACCTGCTTCTCCGTTTCAATGGAACAGGGACCTGCCATGATCGACAGTGAACCGTTGCCGATCACTACGCCGTCGCCCAGATCGATCCGGGAGCGCTCCACTTTCCACTTTCGCGATACAAGCTTGTAGTCGTCCGACACGCGATGAATATCCGCAATGCCCGGCAAATGGCCCAGGGCCCGCAGGTCGATTTCCTTCTTGCCAATCCCCACGAGGTAATGACCTTGTTGTGTCTTTACTTCATTGGATTTGTAGCCCAACTTGGCCATCATGTTGACGATGGAGTCCTGTTGGGCAGGGGAAATGGTTGGGGAGAGTTGAATGATCATGGTATTGTCGTTGGTTATAGTGGGGAAACTTGCCACGAAGACACTAAGACACTAAGTTTTTTATTTTGTTTTCTTAGTGTCTTAGTGTCTTAGTGGCAAACGTCCGAATCCCAATCAATTTCTTAATCCCTTTACAAAAGATCCGATATCCTTCTTAAGATCCTTACTCGAGTTCAAGATCTTTATAAAAGCACTGCCCACGATTGCACCGGACGCATATTCGCAGGCTTTGGAGAACGTAGCGTGATTGGAAATCCCAAATCCTACCAAAAATGGATTCTTCAATTTCATGGCCTGCAGTTTTTTAAAATAGGCTTCCTGGTCGGCTGTGAAATCACTCTTGGCGCCGGTCGTGCTGGAAGCCGACACGGCATAAATAAATCCATGGGTTGCTTCGTCTATTTTCCGGATGCGATCCTCGGAGGTGGTGGGTGAGATCAAAAACGTGTTCTGAAGTCCATGAGACTCAAAGATTGATTTGTAGTCCGACAGGTATTCTCCCATTGGCATGTCGGGGAGAATCAGTCCGTCTACCCCCGCCGCAGCAGCCTCTTTACAAAATCGCTCCACGCCGTACTGCATGACAGGGTTAAGGTACCCCATGAGGATCACCGGCAACGTCACGCCCTTCCTGATCTCCCCTATTTGATCCAGCAATTTCTTCACCGTCATCCCATGATCCAGCGCCACCTTGTTGCTCTCCTGGATCACGGGCCCATCGGCAATCGGGTCGGAAAAAGGAATTCCAATTTCAATCAAGTCCACCCCGGCCTCCTGGAGGGAGTGCGCAATTTCGATCGTGCTGTCCAGGGTTGGAAAGCCGGCGGTGTAGAAGATGGAGAGGATGTTCTTCTGTTTCGTTGCGAATAAATTTGTTATTCTATTTTTCATTCAACACTTGTTTAAATAAGTAGGCAGTAGGCAAAAGGCAGTAGGCAATAGTTTGCACCAACTGATGTAGAACTGACTGCCATTCTTCGATTCATGTCCATTTTTTTCATCCATTATCAACTGGGTCACACCCTTGCCTGTTGCCTATTAACCTTTGCATCAACTTAACTCGTAACTAAGCACTACAAATCAGTACCCCCTTTGCCTACTGCCCATTGCCTATTGCCTACTAACCTTTGAATCACCTTCACTCGTAACTAAGAACTACAAATCAGTACACACCTTGTCTACTGCCCTTACCTATTGCCTATTAACCTTTGTATCAACTTCACTCGTAACTAAAAACTACAAATCAGTACCCCCTTTGCCTACTGCCTTTTGCCTATTGCCTACTAACCTTTGAATCACCTTCACTAGTAACTAAGAACTACAAATCAGTACACACCTTGCCTACTGCCTACTTTAGTACTTCCCCCATTTAATGTACGTCTCCAAATCCTTATCCCCCCTCCCTGAAACATTCACCACCACCACATCATCGCTGTCAAATTGTAATTTCCGGAGCATGGCGACGGCATGGGCCGACTCGATGGCTGGGATAATTCCCTCCGTGCGGCTCAATTCTATTCCTGCCTCCATCGCCTCATCGTCGGTGGCACTCATGAATTGTACGCGGCCGGTCTCGAACAAATAGGAGTGCAGGGGTCCGATGCCCGGGTAATCAAGGCCAGCCGAAATAGAATAAGGCTCGATCACCTGACCGTCCGCGGTCTGCATGAGCAGCGTCTTGCTCCCGTGGAGTACGCCCGGTTTGCCCAGGGCCGTAGTAGCCGCCGATTCGCCGGAATCAATTCCCTTCCCTGCCGCTTCGACACCAATGAGATTGACATGGGCCGCATCCAGATAATGATAAAAGGCGCCCGCCGCGTTGCTCCCTCCTCCTACACAGGCAATCACATAGTCGGGAAAAGGGTTGCCTTCCTTTTCAATCAATTGTTTTTTTATTTCCTCGCTGATGACCGATTGGAAACGGGTGACCATGTCAGGATAGGGATGAGGTCCGACGACGGAACCGATAATGTAATGCGTATCGGTAGGGTGGTTGATCCAATGGCGCATGGCTTCGTTGGTCGCGTCTTTGAGGGTCATGTTGCCGCTGAGCGCAGGTACCACGCTCGCGCCGAGTATCCGCATGCGCTCGACGTTCGGCCGCTGGCGCTCCATATCGAGTTGGCCCATATAGACGATGCATTCCATGCCCATCAACGCACAGACCGTCGCCGTCGCTACGCCATGCTGTCCGGCGCCCGTCTCTGCAATGATCTTTTGTTTGCCAAGTCGCCTGGCCAGAAGGATTTGTCCAATGGTATTATTGATCTTGTGAGCCCCCGTATGGCATAGGTCCTCGCGCTTTAAGTAAATCCTGGCCGCATACCGTTCCGATAAACGGGACGCAAAATACAGCGGCGTCGGGCGGCCTGCATAATTCTCCAGGAGGTCATGGAATTCTTTCTGAAATTCATCCGAAAGAATAATCCGGAGATAATTCTCCCGCAATTCCTCGACATTCGGATACAGCATCTCCGGAATGTACGCGCCTCCGAAGTTGCCGTAGTATCCTTTGTCGTTCACGTTGTAAGTCATGTTTGTCAATTTTTATTTCACCACTTCGTTATTCTAAATTCTTTATTCAATATTCAGAATTCGAATTTTGAATATTGAATGAAGAATAATGAATTTAGAAGTTAGTTATCTCCTTCAATCTCAAATCCTAAATCTTAAATCTTACAATTCTAAATCGCCCCTCGCAATTTCTTAATCTTCCCCACATCTTTTAGTCCCGGTCTAACCTCCACCCCGCTATTCACATCCACCGCATGAAGATTCATCCCCTCGAGGAGCGCTACGTCGTGAATGTTTTCGAGTGATAGTCCTCCACTCAAAAAGAAGGGAACTTCCTGATCATATTCTTTTAGCATTCCCCAATCGAAGGCCGTACCGGTTCCGCCGTAATCCACTCCCTTGTTATCAAATAAGAAATAATCCACTACTTTTTTAAACGGCTCCAGCGTCTTGAAATCAAAGCCAGGGGAGAGAGCAAAAGCTTTGATCACGCCGACACCCGCTGTCCGAAGTTCTTCGCACTGCAGGGGCGACTCTTCGCCGTGCAGTTGTATAAAGTCAAGTGAAAATTTTCGGACCAAACTCAACATCGCCGGCGTAGATTCATTAACAAAAACTCCTACCCGCTTGATGCCGGAGGGAAAGTCTTTTGGAATTTGAAAATCGGAGGGGACGGCCCGTTTTGAATTCCGGTAGAAAATAAAACCCATATAATCCGGACGCAAGGCTGCCACCGCGATCATATTTTCAGGATCGCGCATGCCGCAAACTTTGAGTTGGATGGGGTGATCAGACTTCACGCGCTTTTTGTTTTCTTTAGCCGGTTCAGTTCTTTAATGAAATCCTTTGCCGCCCTTTCCGGCCTGCTGGTTTGCATGAACGCCTGCCCCATCAAAAATCCGCGAAAGCCATACTTCATCAAATCCAGTATGACCTCCGGAGAATCAATGCCGCTCTCGGATACCTTTACGATGGACGCAGGGATTAGGGAGGATAGCCTCCTGCTGGTCTCCACATTCAATTCAAACGTCTTGAGGTTACGGTTGTTCACGCCGATCAAATCTGCGCCCCCCTCCAGGTTGTCGTTCAACTCTTTTTCATCATGGACTTCCATCAGCACCTCCAGGTGAAGGGAATGAGCCAACCGGCACAATTCTTTGATCCGCCCGGGTTCCAACGCGGCGGCGATCAACAGGATGGCGTCGGCGCCGATCGACTTGGCTTCGATGATCTGATACTCGTCGATGACAAAATCCTTCCGGAGGATCGGGCAAAAATTGAATTTGCGGGCCAGGGTCAGGTCTTCATTGCTGCCACCAAAGAATTCTTTATCAGTCAATACGGAAAGCGCCGATGCGCCCGCCTGCATGTAGCCGATGGAAGTCCGCTCGACCGAGATATGAGGATTGATTATTCCTTTCGACGGCGATTTTCGCTTGATCTCTGCAATGATCCCCGACTTATCCTCCCGCAACACATATTTCTTCAACGAAACCGCCGGCGTCGCAAAATAAATACTCTGCTCCAAAAGCTTCACCGGATAAAGGCCTTTGCGTTCATCCACTTCTTTTCGCTTGTGTTCCAGGATTTTGTCGAGAATATTCATTGAAAATGTGTTGAAGTGTTAATGTGTTGAAGTGTTGATGTGTTGAAGTGTTGAAGTTGTTGTAACCGTATTTAAATATTGGGATCCTATTATCAAAATTACCGCCCCCTTTGCCTACTGCCCCTTGCCTACTGCCAACTAACCTTCGAATCAACTTCACTCGTAACAAGGATCTACAAATCACTACCCCCTTTGCCTACTGCCCTTTGCCTACCCCCATAGCGAACCACTATTGTCAACTGCCACTTTGTCAACTGTCAACTACTCATTGTCTGCTGCCTACTGACCCCGTGCCTACTTTTTATCCAGGAGTTTCTTAAAAGTCCCCAGTGCCCTCCCCGATTCAAGCGACTCCCTTGCCTTCTCCACCCCTGCTTCGATACCCAATTTGCGATTGCTTCCAAAGAGCGCCATACCGGCATTGGCTATCACCACTGCATTTTGGGCTTTTGTGCCACGGCCCTCCAGGATTTCC
>DATHFS010000559.1:0-3655 GCA_035317975.1 Cyclobacteriaceae bacterium
AAAATCTGCGTGATCTGCGGGAAACCAATGCGAGATCTGCGGGAAACAATTCGAGATCTGCGGGAAACAATTCGTAATCTGCGGGAAACAATTCTATGCTTATGAAAAAATCAACCGTCCACTTTTCCATTGAATTAGACGACAATAATATCCCGGAAAAGATCCAATGGGATGCCACGGATAAGCCAGAGGCCGGTCCCTCCGAGACAAAATCAATCAGTGTTGCTCTGTGGGACCATCAACAAAACAACACGTTGCGCATCGATCTTTGGACAAAGGATATGCCTGTCCCCGATATGAAACGATTCTACGTTGATTGCCTGGGCGGATTGGCTCAAAGTGCATTGGCCTCGACCGGCGATGAATATATTTCCAACGAGATAAATTCCCTTTGCGAGAAATTGATTGCCTACTTACGGAAAGCGGAGCAGGGATCGTAGCCGAAAAAAAAATTCACCGCGGAGACGCAGAGGCGCAAAGAAGGTGCAGAGGAATTTCTTACTGCAGAGGCCTAAAGGTTACGCAGAGAAATCAAAAGAATAATAGGCCATTACTATTTCTAAACAGAAAACCAAATTGCCTTTCCTCTGCGCCTGCCTTGCGCCCCTGCGCCTCCGCGGTGAAAAAGCCCTCCTGCAATCGTTTGTATTTGCCTAAATTCTTGTAGATTTAGACAACTTAACTTTTCCAGTATGAAGAAGCTTTACTTACTCAAGTTCATTCCGATCGCTTTCCTGATGGTGACTGGTTTCACCGTCCTGGGCCAAACTACGATCTCCGGAACTGCCAAAGACAAGGGTACCGGCGAGGCCCTGGCCGGAGTGAACATTGTGGTAAAGGGAAGTGTAACAGGAACCATCACCGGCACCGACGGCAAATTCAATCTCAAGGTCAATCAGTCCCCCCCCTTTACGCTGTCCGTTTCCTTCATCGGATTCAAAACCCAGGAACTGCAAATAACGGACGCCACAACAGCGCTGGATATCAGTATGGAAGAGCAGACACTCCTGGGACAGGAAGTGGTGGTGTCGGCTTCCCGGGTTGAAGAAAGCATTTTGAAGTCGCCTGTTACAATTGAGAAAATGGACCTGTTGGCGATTAAGCAAGCGGCTACTCCCGACTACTATGATGCGCTGGCGAACATGAAAGGGGTCCAGGTAAGCAGTGGCAGTATGAATTTCACCGCGGTGAATACAAGGGGATTTGCCACCATAGCCAATACGCGATTCGTACAATTGGTGGATGGCATGGATACACAAGCTCCCCTGCTCAACTTTCCTACCGGGACCATTATGGGCCTTACCGAACTGGATGCAGAAAGTATAGAAGTGGTGCCCGGCGCCGCTTCTGCATTGTATGGACCCAATGCGTTTAATGGAATTATGATCATGAAGAGCAAAAGTCCTTTCGAATACCAGGGATTAAGCATGCAGGTAAAGCAAGGAATAACCAATTCACATGCCGGCGGCTCTCACCCTATGGGACAATACAGTATTCGCTATGCCAAAGCCTTTAATAACAAGTTTGCATTCAAAGTCAATTTTTCCTATATGAAGGCAACGGATTGGACCAGCAATGATTATCAAACCGACAAGAACAAACCGGAATCAACAACTAACTTGAGCGGTGGTCAGAATTTTGACGGCTTGAATTTATATGGGGATGAGGCTCCCATCCCAACCGGGATCCCCAGCCTGGGCGACAATGGAACGATCCGAAGAACCGGAATAAAAGAAGAAACACTTTTGGACAATCGCGATGCGAAAACCATAAAAGGAGATGTTGCCCTTCACTACAGAATTACAGACAAGGTGGAAGTGTCTTATACCTACCGATATGGTGGAGGCAGCAGCATTTACCAGGGACAGGCAAAATACGCCTTGAGAGACTTCAATCAGCAATTTCATAAGGTCGAGTTCAAAGGAAATAACTGGTTTCTTCGCGGGTATGTTTCTGCAACGGATGCCGGCAAGTCCTATCACATGGACGCCCTGGGAGCCTATGTAAATGAGGCCTTTAATCCAACGATCCGGGCGAATGGAACGGGTTGGGCGCAAGACTACGTCCTTGCTGCACAGGGCTATGTACCCGGCTTTTCGGCTGGCAATCTAAGCGATGCCAGAAGATACGCAGACCGGTATATGATTAATCCCGGAACGGGCGCCTATGTTCCTGCGTTTCAGGATACCATCAACAAAATCAGACGACAATTTTTCCAAAAGAATCCATCCGGCGCCTCTTTCTATGACAATTCTAAATTGTGGCATGCAGAAGCGTATTATAATTTTGATAAAATCAAGTGGGCAGAAGTGATCGCCGGGGGCAATTTCCGGCAGTACAGTCTTTTCTCCAACGCAACTATTTTTGATGAAGCTCCCACCGATGCGAACGACCCTAAAAGAATCTTTATCAACCAATTCGGGGTCTACACGCAGATCGCCAAAACGATAGCTGAAAAACTGAAAGTGACGGGTTCCATTCGCTACGATAAGATGAACAACTTTGATGGTCACTTTACGCCAAGGATATCGGGTGTCTATTCGATCAGTCAAAACCAAAACATACGGGTTAGCTTTCAAACCGGATTTCGTTTGCCGGATACGCAGGCTCAATACATTTACTTTTATAACCCCACGGGCATCCTGCTGGGAGGAGTTCCCTCCAATGCTTCGCGGTATGGGATTTACAATGGCGGTGCCTATACGTACGAATCCTATAATGCCTACCTGGCTACGGGCGGGTCCCTTAACCCAACAACAGGAACTCCCACGGGCGGCGACGCTACCAAATTACAAACAGCAAACTTATCCTATGTTAAGCCTGAACAATTATGGTCGTATGAAATCGGCTACAAGGGTGTCATCGCAACAAAATTGCTGGTTGACCTGAACTATTATTATACTTCTTACAATAATTTTCTTGGCGAGCAATACGTTATCGGAAAAAATTCCACCACCCATCAAGGCAAACAAGTAGATGCAGGGACGGTGTGGTATCCTTATGTAAATTCTCCTTATACCCTCACTACACAAGGTGTTGGCCTTGGCCTGGGTTACAGTTTGCCGATGAATTTTGTTCTGAATGGAAATTATAATTTCGCCACGTTTTCCGGTACCCAGTCCGTCGATTTTCAATCCAATTTCAACACACCTAAACATAAATTCAGTGTCGGAGTCGCCAACAGAAAGATTGCCAAAAATGTCGGATTTAATATTAACTACCGGTATCAGCAGACCTTCCTTTGGCAGTCTTCCTATGGTGTCTGGAATGTTCCCGCCTACGGTGTGGTGGATGCACAGCTAAGCTACAAAACGCCCATCAAGACGGTGATAAAAATCGGAGGAACCAATATTGGCGGGGGCGATTACCGCACCAATATCGGAGCCCCTTTCATTGGACAACAATATTACATATCCCTGACCTTTGATGAATTTTTGAAATAGTTCATCGACCAAAAAAAACACAGCTATGAAAAAGTCAATTTACTATATCGCCTTTCTTACATTCTTATTTGCCTGGTCGTGCAAGCAGGAGATGATTGATTTGCCACCTGTGGAGCCCATCCACACTCCGCCGCCTTGCCCCGATGGAGCCTCGAAAGGCAGCGCCGACTTTACAAAGTTTGTTGCCATTGGAAGTTCGTATACGGCCGGCT
>DATHFS010000560.1:0-5339 GCA_035317975.1 Cyclobacteriaceae bacterium
TCCGGGTGACTACCTGGGAAAAAAATGAAATTTCCATCCAGGGAAGTGTGAACATCAACGGCGGAGAAAGTGATGACGCCTTTGAGCTGATCACCGCCACCACAGGCAATACGGTAACGGTGAGAAACGAGATACACAACCTGAAAAACCTGCCGCAGCGAATTACGATTACCCGTAGCGGCCAAAAAATCGTTTTCAAAAGCAAAGCTGATTACAAAAAGTATGCGGACCAAAACGGCAAAGACTATAATATGATGTCGTGCGGAGTGGATATGGACATCCTCCTTGAGATTAAAGTACCCCGCAATGTGGAGACTCGGGTGGAATCGGTTTATGGGATGGTCGAAATAAAGGAGTTTACCGGACCGCTGACCGTTGAGGCTACCTACGGCGGCGTAGACGCTGCCCTGGCCGAACGCTCGACCGGGGAATTGATCGCAGAGACCAACTTCGGCAACATCTACACCAACCTGGAATTGAAGTTTTCAAACGACAACATTCAGGAAAAAGACTTTCATACCTCTGTTTCAGCGAAACCCGGTTCCGGCCCGCGGTACAGTTTTGAGTCGAAGTATGGGAATGTATACTTGAGGAAGCCCCCCGGCAATTAAGTCCTTGGTCCTGAGTTTGGCGTAGGCGCGGAGTCAGAGGGTGCGCGGGGGCTGGCGAAGACCTATTGACTACTTCTTCCCGACCCCTTCCTTCGCCTTGGCAATCACATCATTCGTCAGTTCACTCACCTTCTTAATCTTCTCCATTTCGGTTTCAAAGTATTCGCGGGTTTTTTCCTGATCGGTCGTATCGGGAGGGTTGCTCATCCAGCCATGCATCCAGTCGCGCATGGCATGATCGGCGGAGTCGAGCCCGGCTATCATTTGCTCCAATTCCTTCTTTTTATCGGCCGTCAGGGTAGGGGTCTTGGCGATCTTTTCCTCCAGCTCTCCTTTTAGTTTATAAATATCTTCCATTTTGAACATGACATCCTCGTGGAGTTCATTAACCTGGTGGTAAAGCGCCTGATTGGGACCCTCGTCTTCAACAGTATCATCGTGGTCTTCATGACCGGCATTCCCACCGGATTTACCGCAGGCCCACAGGATCAGAAGTGCCATAAACAGAAGTTGAATGGAATATTTCATAGTGTTTCGTTTAAGTAAAGATAATTGATCCGGGCCTTAACCGCCAACCCTTCTATGGCGTTCCCTGATGGAATTGGTAAACCTGCCCGATGGGATCGGGGGCCCTGTCTGATCTCATCCGGAGCCTGCCCCGATCTTATCGGGGTATTAAATCAACTAACAGTAGTTAGCGGGGTGTTAAAATTTCGTGAAATAATGCCGCATAAGTTGCGCAAAAGAAAATTTTCATCTTTCTTAGCGCCATCGAACGCAGCAACATGTTCAACAAAGGCTATTATTTTTATTACTTTTTTGGATCCCGGGCAGGACTTGGAAGAGCGTTTTGTTGATTAAAAATAGAACAAGAAACTCAAAAAAGTCCTGGTAAAAGCCGGGACTTTTCTTTTGTACACCTCACCCCCCTGCCCCCCTCTCCATAGATGGAGAGGGGGGAGGAGAGGGGGGAGGAGAGGGAAAAAATTAAGATGAAGAACAAGAAATTAAAGGTCGCGATTCAGGGTATAGCTACCAGCTTCCACGAAGTGGCTGCGCTGGCTTATTTTGGGCCGGTGGATCCTGTTGAATGCCTTACGTTCTACAGCTTATGCGAAACATTAAAGCAAGACAAAGCGGATTTTGCTGTCATGGCTATTGAAAACTCCATCGCCGGAAGCATTCTGCCCAATTATTTTCTCCTTCAGGACTATCATTTTTCGATTGTCGGGGAAGTGTACTTACCTATTCACCTGCACCTGCTCGCATTGCCGGGAGTGAAACGCGGGGATATCAAAAGCATTGAGTCGCACCCCATGGCCATCCGTCAATGCTCGGATTATTTACACAAACTGAACGGTGTAGAGATCAAGGAAAGCGACGACACGGCGCTGTCCGCCAAAAAGATCAGGGACAGAAAACTGAAAGACACGGCGGCCATTGCCAACGAGCTAGCTGCTAAAAAATTCGGGTTGCAGATCCTGGATAAGCGGATTGAGACCAATAAAAAGAACTTTACGCGCTTTTTGATCCTTTCCAAAAAATCAAACCTCAGTACGGAAACAAATAAGGCATCGCTGTGCTTTGAAGTAGCCAACGCAGTGGGCAGCCTGGCCGATGCACTCATGACGTTCAAAGAAAGTGGGATCAACCTATCCAAGATCCAGTCGATTCCCGTCATTGGCAAGCCAAGTGAGTACCAGATCCATATTGACGTGGAATGGAAAAGAAGAAAGGACTATCATTCGGCAGTTCACCGTGTATTGCGGCAGGTAAAAAACCTGACGGTTTTAGGAGAGTATAAGAAGGCGAAGATAGAGTACAAGTAAGCAATTGGTCATTAGTCATTAGTTATTGGTGGGGAACACTAAGAATTAACAATTCACCACCAATGACCAATGACCAATGACTAGAACTTCCCAACTCCTGAGCGAATAGGGAACTTGAGAAAGTAGGGTTATTATAATAGTAGTACAAAGTTCATGATAAAGACGGCAAATCGAATTGCGAAGGTGGAAGAATATTACTTCTCCAGGAAGCTGGCAGAAGTGCGCGCGCTCGATACGCCGGAATGGAAAGTAATTAATCTGGGTATCGGAAGTCCTGACCTCGCGCCATCGGAAACGGCGATTGAAGCCTTGATCACGTCAGCGAGGAATCCGGCCAACCACGGCTACCAGAGTTACAAGGGTATTCCCGCTTTGCGGACTGCGATAGCTGATTTTTATAAAAGAACATATACCGTATCACTGGATCCTGAAAATTCTGTCCTGCCCCTGATGGGCTCAAAGGAAGGCATCCTGCACATCTCCATGGCATTTGTGAACGAAGGCGATGAAGTGCTCATACCCGACCCCGGTTACCCGACGTATTCCTCGGTGGCAACGTTAGTGGGAGCGAAGATCACCACCTATGCCATGAAGGAAGGACTGGACTGGGGCATTGACATCGAAGCATTAAAGAAAAGGGATTTGTCCAGGGTGAAGCTGATGTGGGTAAATTTTCCACACATGCCCACCGGCCGGGTTGCCTCACGCGAAGAATTACAAGCGTTGGTCGATTTGGCGCGTGCGAACCAGTTTCTCATTGTCAATGACAATCCGTATAGCTTAATCCTTAATGATGCCCCGATGAGCATTCTCTCCATGGAGGGCGCGGAAGAAGTGACCCTGGAATTGAACTCCCTGAGCAAATCGCACAATATGGCCGGGTGGCGGATCGGCTGGGTGGCTGGAAAAAAGGAATACATTGATGCCGTGCTGAAAGTAAAGAGCAATATGGATTCGGGAATGTTTCTCGGCTTGCAACATGCCGCCGTGGAGGCATTGAAAAATGGAAAGGAATGGTTTGAGGCACTGAACAAAACGTACAGGGAAAGGCGCGACGCGGCACGCAACATCCTCACCGAATTGGGCTGCACATTTTCAACGCGTCAGTCAGGACTCTTTGTTTGGGCCAAGGCCCCGGATACGGTGGCTGATGTTGAAAAATGGATCGATGAAATTTTGTACGGAACGAAAGTGTTTATAACACCGGGTTTTATTTTCGGTGAAGCGGGAAGAAGGTTTATTCGTATTTCGCTGTGTGGTCCGGTAGAAAAACTGGAAGAAGCGGTAAGCAGGATAAAGGAATGGAAGAACAAGGCTCCCCTTGCGAAACCGCATGGTTCATCCCTCCAATCTAAAGTCTCATTATGAAGGTCGCTGTCGTTGGTCTTGGTTTAATAGGAGGTTCGATCGCTGTCGATTTGCGTAAGGCAGGAATTGCGTCCCAATTGGTGGGGGTTGATTTAAATTCCCTGCATGCAAACAAAGCGGTGGAACTTGGTTTAGTTGATAGGATTGAACCGGAAGACAAAGCCTTATCCACATCCGACATGGTTATTCTGGCCATTCCGGTGGGCGCCATTTGTGCCCTCCTTCCTTCGATCCTCGATGTGATGAATAGGCATGCCGTGGTCATCGATATGGGTTCAACCAAAAGTCAGATTTGTAAGGCCGTGTCTGCCCATCCTAACCGATCTCACTTTGTTGCGGCCCATCCTCTTGCCGGTACGGAAAATTCCGGTCCGGAAGCAGCGTTGGCGGGACTGTTCAGGGACAAGGTGAATATCGTCTGCGAAAGGGAAAAATCCTCGGAGCAAGCCCTTCACAAGGCAACCTTAGTCTTCCAGGCCCTGGGTGTGAAGACGATTTACATGGAACCGGAAGAACACGACCGGCACGTGGCCTACGTTTCCCATCTTTCCCATGTAAGTTCCTTCTTGTTGGGGCAAACGGTGATGGATATTGAAAAGGACGAGAAAAATATTTTTGAGTTGGCCAGCACCGGCTTTGCCTCAACGGTTCGTCTCGCAAAAAGTTCACCGGATACCTGGGCGCCTATCTTCGAGCAGAATTCAGAATACCTGGGCCAGGCCTTGATGGAGTACATTATGCACCTTCAGAAATTTCACTATCACCTGATGAAACACGATTCAAAGGAAATTCATCGCACATTAGCGAGAGCCAATGAGATCAGGAGGGTGCTGGAGGGAATTGAACTGAAGAACCCGGTGAAAGTCCTACGTCAGGACTAAAGACCAGAGACCAGAATACAAATAAAGAATTGAATACTATAAAAATCGAATACTATGACTAAGAAAGGACTAGAGCTTCAGCCAACATCGAGCTGGACAAAGGCAGCCCGCCCATGGATCATCAGCGGACCATGCAGTGCAGAGACGGAGAGTCAGATGGTTGAAACGGCGAAGCAGATTGCGGCTACGGGAAAAGTGCATGCATTGCGTGCCGGCATATGGAAACCCCGTACCCGGCCGGGCCAATACGAAGGCGCCGGAGATATCGGCTTGCAATGGCTTATCCGGGCGAAGGAGGAAACCGGACTTCCCGTTACGACAGAAGTGGCTACGGCGGCACACGTAGAGGCAGCCCTTAAAGCGGGGGTTGACATTCTGTGGGTCGGTGCACGGACAACCGTGAATCCCTTTTCTGTTCAGGAGATTGCCGACGCCTTGAAGGGTGTGGATGTACCGGTGATGGTGAAAAATCCTGTCAATCCCGACCTCGAGCTTTGGATCGGCGCCCTGGAGCGCCTCAATAGGGCAGGCATAACCAAACTTATTGCCATTCACCGCGGTTTTTCTTCTTTTGAGAAGGGCCCCTTCCGCAATGCGCCGATGTGGGACATGGCCATCGAATTAAAGACGCGAATTCCCGAACTCGATAT
>DATHFS010000561.1:0-2397 GCA_035317975.1 Cyclobacteriaceae bacterium
CCAATGCGGCTATTGCCAATCGGGACAGATCATGGCTGCGGCGTCCCTGCTCGATCGCAACACAAATCCTTCGGATGAAGAAATTGACCGCGCCATGCAAATGCACATTTGCCGGTGCGGAACCTATCCCCGGATTCGCAAAGCCATTAAGGCTGCTTCAAAGGTGATCTCTCAAAAAGCGTCCGCCAAATAAATCATAAGCATGGAAACAATGAATTTATCTCAATCAAGAAGAAATTTCCTTAAGCTTTCGGGTATGACGGGCACTGCCCTTGCGCTGGGCTTTTATTTCCCTGCGTCAGGTAAGGAAAGTGCTGTGATAACGAAAGAGGCTGCGGAAAATATGGGTATTGACCTCAGTGCCTGGATTTCCATTGATACGAAAGGCAAAGTTACCATCCTGAATCATCGCTCTGAAATGGGCCAGGGAGCTTTTCAGGTTGTGCCCCAAATGATCGCTGAGGAGCTGGAAGTAAACCTCGATCAGGTGACCATTTTATTTGCGAGCGGAGACCAACATAAATACGGAAGCCAGATAACCGGCGGAAGTTCCACCGTCCGCGGGTCTTATAAAGAACTCCTTCGCACCGGGGCAGTTGCCAGGGAAATGCTGATTGAAGTTGCAGCAAAGAAATGGAACGCGACCCGGCAAGAATGTTATGCAGAAAATGGCCAGGTCCTTCATCGCCCATCCGGTAAGAAGCTGGGGTATGGAGATCTTGTAGAAGAAGCCTCCAAATTGTCGCCTCCCAAAGAGGTGGTACTGAAAGAACGGAAAGATTATAAGATCATCGGTAAGTCCATGCCCCGGCAGGACACACCTCTTAAAACGAATGGCCGGGCGCAGTTTGGCATGGATAAGAAATTGCCAGGCATGCTGTATGCGGTGGTAGAACGGAGTCCGCGCTTTGTAGGGAAAGTAAAAAGTTTTGACGACAGCGCTGCAAAAGCCGTGAAAGGAGTAAAGCACGTGATCAAAGTTCAGCGAAGCGTATTTGCCAATCAGGCCGAAGGCGTTGCCGTTGTTGCCGATACGTTATGGTCGGCGATGCAGGGCAGGAAAGTATTGAAAGTAGAATGGGACGATTCCGGGTTTAGCCATGACAGCACAGAGGGGCTGTACGCCAAAATGAGAGAAGACATCAAGGGCAAACCTCTTTCTTTTAAAACAAAAGGAAATTTTGAAGCTGCCTATGGGAAAGCCCCAAAGAAGTCGGAAGCCGTATATGAAACCCCCTACGAATCGCATAGCTGCATGGAGCCACTGAATTGCATCGCTCATGTGCACGACAACAAGTGTGAAATCTGGGGACCCATCCAGGGGCCCGATTGGGTTCAGAAGGATGTTTCCGCCATGCTCGGATTAAAGCCTGAGGATTTGACCGTGAACATGACCTTCCTGGGAGGCGGTTTTGGACGTAAAGCCTTTCTGGATTACCCGCATGAAGCAGCCGTTATTTCCAAAGCAGTCGGCGCGCCGGTACAAGTAGTGTGGACCCGCGAAGATGACATGACGCAGGGTCCGTTCCGGCCGGGGATGGTGTATCAGTGTAAGGCCGGACTGGGAGAACGAGGAAATATCATTGCCTTCGAAACAAAGATGGCAGGTCAGGATATGAACCACCAGTGGCCGGGGGCAGACAAATCAGCATACAATGACAGCGTAACGGAAGGATTCCTGGAACCTTATTTGGAGTCCCTTCCGCACTACAGCTTTGGGGACATTCCATTGGAATCTCCTATACCGGTAATGTGGTGGCGATCCGTGTACTCGTCTACCAACGGTTTTGCCTACGAGAGTTTTATGGACGAATTGGCCCTCCAGGCAGGTAAGGATCCGTTGGATTTCCGGAGACAGCACCTGGACAATGCGCGCTATCAGAAGTTGATCGACAAGCTGGAAGAAGTGAGCGGCTGGAAGTCGAGGGGTAAGAATCAAGGATGGGGTGTTGCCATCACCGAATGTTTTTCAAGCATCGTCGGCGAAGTGGTGAAAGTTTCAAAGAATGCGACTGGTCAGGTAAAAATGGATAAGGTCATTGCTGTTATGGATTGCGGATGGTACGTCAATCCGGATATCATCCGGGCACAAGTGGAGGGAAGCATTGTGATGGCCCTGGGTGCCGCCACCAAACATGCTACCCATTTTGCCGATGGAAAAGCAGTGGAGGCCAATTTTGATAGATATAAGATGCCGCGCATTGCCGACATTCCTGAAATTGAAGTGCATATTATGGAAAACGGGGAAAAAGCCGGTGGAGTAGGTGAGCCTGGGTTACCACCGTTTACCCCTGCGCTGACCAATGCCATTTTCGATTTGACGGGGAAGCGGATCAGAACGCTGCCCTTCAATATGGACGAAGTATAAGAAAGTTTCCCGCAGATTGCGCAGATTTA
>DATHFS010000562.1:0-2030 GCA_035317975.1 Cyclobacteriaceae bacterium
CTATTAGTACGCCTACATCCTCTACCGATCACCCATTTAGGGGACTCGCCGTAAGCCTCTAAAATCATTGCCACGCTCTTAGTAACCTTGCATCCCTCCACCCGATCACCGATCACCGATTACCGATTACCGGTCACCGATCACCGATTTTTCACCTTAATGACGGATCCCATAATACTAAGCGCAATCTCCCTCGCCCCCTCTGCGCCAATGTCCATCCCGATGGGTGCTTCGATTCTTTTGATTTCCTCGTCGGAGAAGCCGGCCTGTTTAAGCCTTTCAATTCTCTTCTCGTGCGTTTTCTTGCTTCCTAACGCCCCAATGTAGGCCACCCCGGAGCGGAGCAAAATAGCCAGGGCATCGTCGTCTATTTTGGGATCGTGAGACAGAATCACGGCATACGTGTAGGCATCAAGGTCAAATTCAGGTAACACTTCCGATGGATACTTTTCTATGACCCGGTCCGGGGGTACGGTAAAGTGAGTATTCGCGGCAAATGCGCCACGGGGGTCGATCACGATGGTCTCGAAATCGTGAAAATGCGCCAGTTGTACCAGGTCGGCGGTAATGTGAGCCGCTCCGATGATGAGGAGTTGACTCCGCCTTGGAAAAACCTGAATAAAGTATTGAGTTTGGTCTACCTCAATGGAAGCCTGGCTTCTGTTGAGCAAGGCTGCCATGGCCTGCTTTTCCACACTCTGCGGAAGCGGGGCGCCGATGACTTTACCTTCCCTCGAAATTAAGGTGTTCTTATTTTCACCATCCCGTAAGGCCGTTACCAGGATGCAACTTGCATTCGCTGAAAGTAAATCCAAAAGGGTGGCCCAAACTTCAGCTTGGGAACGTTCAATAGGATATGATTGTAAATAGACTTGAAGTTTCCCACCACAGGTCAGTCCTACCGACCAGGCTTCATCATCACTTACTCCATAGGTCAATCGTTTTCCACCCTGACTTTCGATCACCCCTTTGGCCTCTTTCACGACAGCCCCTTCCACACATCCGCCGCTTACCGAGCCGGCCATTTCCATATCGGCTGACACGATCAATGCCGACCCGACCGGCCGGGGCGAGGATCCCCAGGTCTGGATGACCCGGGCGATGGCGAAAGGTTTTTTTTCGCTTACCCATTTACGGATTTGGGGTATCAATTCTTTCATATTTTTTTCAATAGCTTTGCAATTAAATAACTTCTATTTTTAACAAAGTAAGGATTAAAAATCTGCAATATCCACCATCATGGCCAGGGTGAAGTTTACATCGGCGCTCAAACGTTTTTTTCCTTCCCTGACGGAACTCGACATTGCCGGGGATTCCGTAAGAGAAACGTTGTCCAATATCGAGCAACACTATCCCGGAATGTTGAACTATTTGATTGAAGACAACGGCCAGCTTCGCAAACATGTGAATATTTTTCTGAAGGGAGAACTCATCAAGGACCGGGTAACCCTTAATGACCCGGTGAACCCACGCGATGAATTGCTGATCTTTCAAGCCCTTTCGGGGGGTTGACGTTGTTGAATATGCAGGCAAAACTCCTGGTCGGTACTTCCAAAGGACTTATTATTTACGCAGCTATCGACACAACCTGGAAGGTGAGCCGCGTCCATTTCGAAGGCTTGCCGGTTTCCCTGGTGTATGTTGATGAGCGGACCAACACCTGGTGGGTAGCCCTGTCGCACCGGCATTGGGGTGAAAAACTTCACTATTCAGAAGACGAAGGTCTGAATTGGCTTGAAGCAAATGTCCCCGGCTTTACAAATCATTTTTACCGGCCGGGGAAGCCCGCGACATTAAAAAAAATATGGTCCATGCAGCACGCCGGTACCGACCGGCCCGGCGGACTGTGGATGGGGACCGAACCCGGCGGACTGTTTTACAGTGATAACAATGGAAAAAATTTTCAATTGGTGGAGTCCCTGTGGAACCATCCCAGCCGTCTGGATGCCAGTCAATGGTTTGGTGCAGGCAAAGATTATCCCTTCATTCACTCGATCGCATTGGACCCACGCGACAGCGATCACGTTTAT
>DATHFS010000563.1:0-3132 GCA_035317975.1 Cyclobacteriaceae bacterium
CCCCTTGAGTTGCCCACCGCCCTGATTTTCGTAGTCGTATTCATTTCTTAAAAGTTATAACGCAAAGTTATAACATTGGTTCAGAAAAAGCAATTTCCAGGGAGTAAGTGTAATTCAGGAGTACTAAATTTACTTTTAATCAAATTTTTTCCCATACGGCCCGGAAAATGAACAAGGCAAAGATCATAGAAAATGAGGCGGCAATTCAGCGTAAATCCGCGAGATCCAACTACGCTAAGGCTTCGTCGGACAGGTCTGCGGGAGATAGTGCCGTGATTCTGATAGGAAAACCATTAAGAATCCTGTTCGCCATCATCGCCCTGACCTGCTTCCGTGTTCCCGGAGCCGGCCAAAGAACTGTGGTTATTCAGGACAGCGTAGACCAGCATATTTTTTCATTCAGTGAAATTGAGTTCCTGGAAGATCCGCTGCAAGGGCTCACCATTGATGAAGTCAGTTCACCGGCCATGACGAAAAAGTTTAAGGGCAGCACGAGTTTTAGTCCGGAGAATGTGAACAGGAGCTCGGCGTACTGGTATCGCATACGGATTAAGCACAACGCCCAATCCCGGAAGCAATGGATTGTCGAGTTTTTTGACCAGACCATTGACCGCATTGATTTTTTCATTCCGGATTCCCTTGGTGGTTTTGTTCAGCAATCCTACGGTGATAGTTTTGAGTTTAATCATCGGCCGCTGAAGCACAAAAATTTTGTTGTGCCCCTGGCCCATTCAGGAAATGAGGAAATCACGTACTATTTCAAAGTAAAATCCAATCAGCAAGCGAATATTATTGTTGTGCTTCGGGCGAGGGATTATTTTTTTAATTATGCCGTCGATGAGTATTTCTTCTTTGGGATTTTTTATGGAATGATCCTGGTCTTTTGCCTGTACAACCTGTTGATGTTTATCGCGGTGCGCGAACGCCATTACCTATATTATATTCTTTATTTAATGGCGATTGGCATGTATGAGATGAGCGCGGACGGTATTGCCTTCCAGTACGTGTGGCCTCACGCCGTGGAGTGGAATCAGTATGCCGTGGGGTTTACCTTATATCTTGCTTCAACCTTTGCCCTTTTGTTTACGGCGTCACTCCTGAATTTAAGCAAGCGGCACCCGAAATTACTGAAGGTGTTAGCGGGTATATTTATTTTCAGAACGCTCTTTCTTTTGGTAAGCGTTTTTTTTGTAAAAGAATGGTTTACGTTCCGGTTTGCTGAGATTATTCCTTTTGTTGCCCTATTTGGTACTACCCTCTTCTGTCTCCTCAAAGGCTATCAGCCCGCGCGACTTCTGGTGGTGGCATATAGTTTCCTTTTCTTCGGCATCATTGTTAAAATGTCGTTGTATTTTAATGTTGATTGGATGCCCTTCGGAGGCATGACGCACTATACGTTAGGGTTTTGCTTTATTATGCAAATGATGTTTCTGTCTTTTGCCATCCGGGATAAGATAAAATTGCTCCGCGTGCAAAAGGAGCAAGCCCAGCAAAAAACGATAGAGCAGTTACAATTAAACGAGAAGTTAAAAGATTCGCTCAACGAGGAACTGGAAGATCGCGTGCGGCTTAAGACAAAGCAGCTGCTTTTAAAGTCAGAATTGATCCAGCAGCAAAATTTCCATTTGGAGGAGGCCAATCACAGGCTAGCCGAACAGGCCGGGGAAATAGCGGGCATGAATGCACTACTTGCGCGGGATAACCTGCTTCTCAAGCAAAATGTCGTGAAGGTGACCGAAGCCCGGATCCTTTCAAAAGAAGTGGACTTTACTGAGTTCAGTGCGCAGTACCCTGACGACATCAATTGCCTGACGTTCCTGGCCGACCTGAAATGGCACGGGCACTATGCCTGCCGGAGGTGTGGACATGACCATTATAGTTCTGGTCGCAGTCCGTTAAGTCGCCGCTGCACCAAATGTGGTTACGATGAATCGGCGATTGCCTTTACCCTGCTTCAGAATACCCGGATCCCGGTTACGAAGGCGTTTTATATGATCTTCCTTGTCTATTCGTCCAAGGGAAGCATCTCGTCCCATAAGCTATCGGAGATATTGGATATCAGGCAAAGTACGTGCTGGGCATATAATACCAAGATCAAAAGGGCCATGCGCGAAAAAAGGAAAACGGCAATTCATAAGGAGGATGAGGGGTGGAACTCCATCTTAATTGAAAAAGAATTGTATCCGGAGATTTCTTAATTGCCTATAAAACAAAGGTTTTAGAATCCACTCTTCCGGGCGGCAATATATTTTTTGCGCCTCATCTCCTGACAGGAAAAAGTAACGCCTTGACAATCTGTCTCTTGTAAAAGTGCGAATAACAAACGTTTGCGCTACGGTTGCGTATCAAAGGCGCCGGATTTGACGCCTCCACAGCCCCTTTTTGAGGGCACAAAACCTTGAAATCCTTTCATTTTCACATTGTGATCAAAGCGTATCAAAAATTGTAACTATCTATCTTTCAAAGTGTTATGTTGCTTTTTTGACTATTCTTGATAAATTTGATCTAGCTCAACTAAACCTGTTCAATTATGAGAAAACCTATACTGATCATTCTGTTTTTCTTGCTTTTGTCCTCATTTCAAGTGGTTGCTCAGAATGCCTTCATAACAGGCAAAATAACCTCCTCCACAGGTGAGGCAGTGCCAGGTGTAAATGTGTTGCTTAAAGGGACCAACACAGGTACCATCACCGACAGCGATGGACTTTACCGGCTACCGGCCCAGGAGGGTACGCTGGTATTCAGTTTCATTGGTTTTACAACAATGGAAATTCCGGTCAACGGTCGCACTATAATAGACGTGCAGATGCAAGAGGACGTGACGTTGTTGGAACAGGTGGTGGTGGTAGGGTACGGTTCACAAAAGAAAAAGGACCTCACAACGGCCGTTGTGACGGTGGGGGAAAGTGACATAAAAGATCGCCCTCTCGTATCTGCAGCAGAAGGACTGCAAGGGAAAGCTGCTGGCGTGCAGGTGATACAGACCTCAGGGAAACCGGGTGCAGACATCGCCGTTAGAGTCCGCGGCTCAACTTCTGTTCTGGCAGGCAATGAACCTCTTTATGTTGTGGACGGAGTGCCCACAACGGACATCCGCGGGCTGAATCCCGTCGATATTTCCACGATGAGTGT
>DATHFS010000564.1:0-3675 GCA_035317975.1 Cyclobacteriaceae bacterium
TCCGGCGGAACGGTGAAGAATCCCTCCTACCGTGAAGTGTGCACGGGCCAGACCGGCCATGCCGAAGTAACGCAAATCACCTTTGACCCTGCCGTCATATCGTTCGAAGGCATGCTGGAAGTGTTTTGGAACACCCATGACCCCACCACGTTAAACCGCCAGGGAGCGGATGAAGGAACGCAATACCGGTCTGTCGTATTTTACCACTCGGAAGCGCAAAAAAAGGTGGCGGAGGCGTACAAAAAACAATTGGAAGCTTCACACGTTTTTAAGAGTCCCATCGTTACGGAGATCAGTCCTTTCTCAACGTTTTACGGAGCAGAGGATTATCATCAAAATTACTATGCACTCAACCCCGATCAGGGGTATTGCCAGTACGTGATCCGCCCGAAAGTGGAGAAATTCAAGAAGCAATTTGCGTCCAAACTCAAGAAATAAATACCGTCCGCAACTAAAATTGACCGCTTCCTCTGAATTTATGAAACCTAAATTCCAGGATAAGCGTTGATAAGCCTGAGTAGATTAAATCTTCTCATAGGTTTAGGTTTAGGTAACAAAGAACCCCTCAGACGGAGGGGTTCTTTGCTTTTGAGGAGGGCTACCGCAGAGGCGGGAAGGCGCAGAGGTTCCGCTGAGGACTTTTTTTGCCTGCGCCTATAAACTCAAGACGCAAGACCAGCGACTAACGACTTCTTATACACGGTTATATCATATCCAATCTCCATAACCTTAATGATTTCTCCCGACGTATTCCGCACCGGGGAATAGTTGGCTTTCAACCATTTGACCTCCCCCTTCCTGGTGGTGCGTTTGAATTCGCCTTGCTGTACTTTTCCGGCGGCCAGGCTTTTCCAGAATAGTTTGTAATCGTCCGAGTTCTTCTCCTCTTTTGGCACGAGTATGCGGTGGTGCTCGCCGATAATTTCGTCCTGGCGATATCCTACCAAATCGAGAAAGTTGGGATTGGCCTTAATTAGTTGCCCTTCTATATCATACTCTGCAACCGCCAGCGATGTATTTACCGCCAGCATCGTACCTTCTGTTTCTACCTGGCTTCGCTGCATTTCCTCCTGGGTAGCCTGAAGTTCTTCCATGTTCTGGCGCATCTCTTCTTCCTGGGCGCGCATTTGCTCGGTCATCTGCTGTGATTCCTCCAGCAAGTGCTGGGTACGCGCATTCACTTTTACCGAAGAAATGGTAGAGGCAATACTCTCAGCAATCTTTTGAACAAATTCGATCTCAAAGTCCTTCAGGACAGTGAATGAAGCCAGTTCGGCCACACCAAAGATCTGGTCGTTTACTTTTAAGGGCACAATTAAAATGCACGTCGGGTTGGCATCACCCAGGCCGGAGGTGATTTTGATATAGTTCTGAGGGACGTCGGTCAGAAAAACCGTGTCCATTTCCTGCCAGGCCTGTCCGGCGAGGCCCTCCCCTTTATGAATCTTCTGATTCAAATACTTTTTCTTATCCCACGCATAGCAAGCGGTCATCGACATGGTCTTTTCTTCTCCCTCCTGGTCGTCTATAATATAAAGCGCGCCCTGATTGCCTTTCAAATACTTTACGAGCTGGCTGATAATTTCATCAGAAAGCTTTTGAACATCATTCGTATTGGTACGGAGAATCTCCCCAAATTTGGCCAATCCCCCCGTCGCCCAGTTTCGTTTCTTGTCTTCCTCCGCGACACGCGAGAGGTTCTGTCGCATGTTCAATAGTGCGTTGCCCAGCACATCATTTTCACTTAAGGGTTGAAACTGGGAATCATACTTTCCATTTCCGATATTCTCTGCAAAGCGGGTCGTGGCCTTCAATCCGCTGACAAGGTTTTCCGTCGCCACGGCCATCTCGCCAATCTCATCGTTGCCAAATTTCTTCCCCTGGTCTTCGACCAACTCCCCACGGCCCAGTTTCACGACCACTTCCCTCATGTAGTTGATTGGATTGGTGATCGATCTGACAATCAGGTAGGCGATCAGGAGACCCAGCAACACGATACTACTTCCTAAAATCAGCGTGAAGTACCGGAGTTGGCCGGTCGACTTTTTAATATCCTGGTCCGCTTTGCTGGTGACATCGGTCTGCTTACCGGCAATCGTATTGAGCCTTCCGATCAGGTCGGCCGATTGTGGGATGATCTGGCTTTCAATAACATCTTCGGCGAGAAGTTTGGTCAGCGGATCTTCATAGTTCTCGAAGGCCTTTAGTTTTTCGGTCACATTTTCTCCCGCCGCCTTCAGCATGCTTTCGAATTTCTGAAAAACCGTGTCCATCTTGTGGCGCTGATCGTCGCTCTCCCAGGTGGGCATGAGGCGTTGGATCCGCTCCTTGAGGCTGGGGTAGGAATGGTCTCTTATTTCAAGAAAACTATCCTTATCGTCCTTGTTTGTTTGCAAATATACCCAGTTGGTAATGAGCATCTTGGACTGAGTCACCATCAGGATAAATTCGCCAATCGCTTCTTTGGACGGCTTGGCACTTTCCGATGAGTAATTGACTGCCGTATCGATCTTGCTGCCCCGCTGGAAAATCAACAAGGCGTTGGCCACAAAAAGAATGATCAGGATCAGAAATCCCCCAAAAATCTTATTCCCGATTTTCAGGCGCAGTTTTCTCTTTACTATAGAATTATTATTCATAAAAAAAATTTCAAATCAAGATGGCGATACGGGTTAGCTCAGTGGATGGTTTTAGCTTGCGTTTGAGGAGTGAATTCGAATTCAACTCAAAAGCCAATTTTCCTTCCCTTTGTATAAAATTGATGTTACTTCCTTTGGTTCCCAGTCCCGCTTGTTCGGTCACGACCAACGTCGGGGAGTCCCCCAATTTTGCCAGGATATCGAAAAGAAGAGCCGATTTATCGTTCGGCACGAATAAAATATTACATTTTGTCAGCTCGCTGACGGAGTTGATTCGTGTCACCTGGATCGTCCTTTCCCCTACTTTTTTCTTCCCTGCAAGCGCATTAAGTTCCGGCAAAATCGGCGATTCCCCCAGAACAAGAATCCGGAAGTCCCCCGCACTAGCATCCGCCGGCCATTGGATATATCGGGCAAAACTATAAATAAAAACGCTATGCAACTGGTAATTCTGGGCACGCAGTCCAAAAACACTAAAAACTAGGAATCCTGATAAAATCAGTTTCTTCATAATCCCGGCCGGACGATAGTAGCGCAATGAGGGTAACCTTTAAATGAAAGCCCAAATTTAAAATGCGTGCGGGCACGAAAATGTTAAAAAAGTGACTATTTCCCACATCCATAGTATTTCCAGAGAAAAAGCATTTCCCGCAGATACACGAAATTGTTTCCCGCAGATCTCGCAGATTTACGAAAAATGTCTCCCGCAGATCTCGCAGATTTACGAAAAATTGTTTCCCGCTGATCTCGCAGATTTACGCAGAGAATTTCCCGTAGTTACCGAATACTTGCTCAAGGGTACTGTTGGCAGATGAAGGCTTGGCGAAGTCGGATCACGCAGATTTACGAAAAATTGTCTCCCGCAGAATTGTTTCCCGCAGATCTCGCAGATTTACGAAAAATGTCTCCTGCAGATCTCGCAGATTTACGCAGAGAATTTCCCCTAGTTACCGAACACTTGCTCAGGGGTACTGTTGGCAAACGAAGGCACGCGAAGTCGGATCACGCGGATTTAGGATAAAATGTCTCCCGCAGA
>DATHFS010000565.1:0-5840 GCA_035317975.1 Cyclobacteriaceae bacterium
CGGTTCCAGTTTATAATGACCTGCCTTGCTGTTGACAGCAAATAGAACAGGATCTGCTTCGTCATACGATCCAACCAGAAAATGCAACGAGTCATTTACCTGAAGGTGCATCATAGCATCCCATAGCGCCGTTTCAAAAGCAAAGCCTTTGCTGACGTGGGTTGTGTTATAGCCCGTGCACTTCACGTAAAGGGCAACAAGTCCACCCAGTGCATTGTAAGTACTTTGCATGAAGTACGTCGGTGTCAACTGTTTCTCCTGCTGGGTCAATAGTTCAGTGAGGAACCTGGCGGTATCGACCAAAAATCCATAACCGGTCGAGGTGATGACTCCATCGGGGTTTTCATTTTTTGCGTCGCGCAAACACATGATGGCGGCCGACAAGCCGATGCGCAACATCCGGCTAAGCCGTCGTAGTTGCGCCGGGTTGATATACGATGTAAAATCGGGCGTGACACAATGTAACATAGTGTCCACATACTCCAGCGGTGCTGCCAGGAACTCCTGGTCAAACGTACGTTGGGGGGATATCAGCCCTATCCCATTTATATAGTAACTTTTCTTCTCCACTATTAAATTTTTCCCAGTACCAATGACGATGTATTCCCACCAAAACCAAAAGAATTCGAGAGCACATATTGAAGGGACACTTGTTTCATAAGTTTCGTTACGGGCACAATTGATAATTCTTTCATCGGTATGCTAAAATTCAGGTTGGGAAATATCACCTGGTGCTGAAGGGCTACTATAGAGTAGACTGCTTCAATGCTTCCGGCGGCAGCCAGGGTATGCCCGGTGTATGGCTTGGTAGAACTAAACAGCGGAGGATGATCTCCAAATAGTTTCTGAATCGCAAGCCCTTCGGAAAGGTCATTGTTTTCCGTTGCCGTTCCGTGCGCATTGATATACCCGATCCGGGATGCCTCCACACCTGCAGACTGCAGGGCCGCATGCATTGCCTTCCAGGCTCCCATACCCTCGGGGGAGGAGGCGGTGAGATGAAATGAATCATTGGCATTGCCATATCCCTTTAATTCGGCGATAGGTTTTCTTCCGGATTGCTTCATTGATTGTTCCGACTCGAGGATAAGGTAGGCCGCACCTTCGCCCAGGTTTAGTCCTTTGCGTTCCTCATCAAATGGTTTGCAATGCCCCTTATCAAGAATAAACAAGGAATTAAATCCGCCGATCGTGAACCTGGATAGGGCTTCCGTTCCTCCGCAGATGGCTCTGTCGACACTTCCCTGCGCAATCATTTGGGCACCCAGCATCACGGCATTGGCAGAGGATGAACAGGCGGTACTGACGGTGCCAATATAATTTTTAATGGCCAGGCAATCGGCAATGCGTTCGGCATGTTCACCCGGGTTAGCCGTGTCTCTGAATTCCTGCCAGGGGCCCTGCACATCCTCGCCCTGGAGTTCAAAAAAATATTTTTCAAGTTCCCGCACCCCACCGGTTGTAGTGCCCGAAATAAAAGCAGATGCAGCAATCTCTGCCGTGCTTAATCCTGCAGTGTGTATGGCCTCCCGGACGGCGATCAGTCCGAGGGTGGCAGTTCTGGTAAACCCTTTACCCGGTGCTACGCCAGCCCATTCCAGTAATTGCTTGTCTTCCAGTTTGATTTCACACACGGGAATACTGCCGTGTTCGGTCTTCAGGATCTCGGGTTTTCCAATCCCCGTTTTGCCTTGAAGGAGAGACTGAACGTTTTCCTCAAGGTTATTTCCAATGGATGTGATGATCCCCACCCCGGTAACAACGATCCGTTGGCTCATCGCCGCTTTTCCTGAATATATTCAGCGATGGTGCGCACGGTATAAAACACTTTTCGGGCCATCTTGGGATCCTCAAATTTAATACCGTAATGCCTGTCCATCATCACGATGAGTTCGAGTGCATCGATGGAATCAAGGCCGAGGCCTTCGCCAAATAAGACGGTGTTTTCGTTGAGCGATTCTGCCGCCCCGTCCTGCAGATTGAGACTCTTTATTATATGTGCCCGGATTTCGAGCGTTAATTCCTCCGTCGTTTGCATGTCTTTCAGGAAACCGTTCTTGATTTGTTGATAAAGATACTTGCCGCTAACGTCACGGCACCAAAAATAATCAGCTTTAGCAAATTAGGTAGGATTAATATTGTTTCCGCATCCCTCAAAAATAGGTCATTAAATGACTCCAGTCCCCAGTTGAGCGGAGAAAACCGGCTGATCTGTTGAAGTACCCCAGGCATAACATAGACCGGTACCCATACCCCCCCGAATGCCGAGAGAATAACAACAGAAATGGAACCAAAGGAAAGCGCCTGCTGGGGGGTCTTAAAATAGACTGCTATCAAGGTTCCATACCCCGTAGCGGCGATGGCTACCGAGCAGGCCGTAATGATGATACCCGTTATGTTACTTCCCAAAATTAATGCTTTCAGACCAATCAAGGGCATTACATAAATTCCCACCAGGATCATTAAGACAAATTGAAGGAGGCAAATCCCGAAATAGAAAGCAAACTTACCGGTCACGACGGGCAACCCGGACCCGGAAATCAGCCTCAGGCGGAGTAAACTGCCTTCTTCCCTTTCCTTGATGTAATTTCCCGCCAGGGGATAAAGAATAAAAAACATGGCAAACATGGTCCAGGCCGGAACGTTGTGTTGAACCGAATTGAGCTCCAACTCCGTGGCAGCATTTTCCGACGCATAGGTCTGATCAATTGTTATCAGGCCCGACAGATCCGGTTTGATTTTCTTTGTTCCCGGTTTATTCTCACTCAACTGACCTTGCAATTCATCTAAAATCCATTCCGCCTGTATCCCGGTCAGAATCTTTTCTATCGCCGCCGACAAGACCTGTTTGTAATTTGCTTTTATGACCGGATCGAAAAGAATCGTGATCCTGATTCCGGTTAATTCAACGGGCCGGGGGGACTCCGCCACCAACCCTGCATTGACCAACACGTCGTTAATCACCCGATTTGATTTTTGACGCAACGTTTTGCTTGCGTCAGCCGGTAAGATAATAGCCGCCTTGAATTCCCCGGAATGGACCAGGTCGTTCACTACAGCCGTGTCGTTGTTTTCAACCAGGTTAATATTGGGTGAGGTATGAAAGGCTTGTTGAATTCTTGTTCCCAACGAATCATGGTCAAGATCGGCAAACAAGACATCCAGCTTAATTTCCTGGTAATCGCGAAAAGGGGCATCCTGAACAAGCGCCATGACGATGACCAGCGCCAGGGGCATTAGAAAAAGCAGCGTCATTCCACCCGGGTCGCGAACGAGTAAGAGAAACTCCTTATAAATGGTGGCCACGATCTTCAATCGCGAATGTTTTTACCCGTTAATGTTAAGAAGACTTGCTCGAGGTTTTCATGCCCCGGAGTTGCATCCATTACCTGCCCTGGAGTCCCTGCTACAATCAGTTTGCCGGCATCAAGGATAGCCAGGTGCGTGCATATTCTTTCTGCTTCCGCTAATAAATGAGAGGAATAAATGATCGTCGTTTTTTTGGCGGCAAGCTCTACCAGAAAATCCAGGATCACATTGCGCGATTGAACGTCCACTCCGGACGTAGGTTCATCGAGGATAATTAGTTTCGGCTGATGGAGCAAGGCAGCAATTAGATTGAGGCGCCTCTTCATTCCCCCTGAAAACGTTTGGACCCGGGAATTGGCTTTCTCTTTTAAATCAAATGTGGTTAAATAGGATTCGATGCGCTCTTTAATAACAGCGGCATCCAATCCATACATTCGCCCAAAATAAAACAGATTTTCATAGGCCGTTAAGGTTGGAAATAAAGCAATTTCCTGCGGTGCCACACCTACTTGCTTTCGGATAGCGGCTCCTTTATTTTTTACATTCATTCCGAGCAGGGAGATCGACCCGTTGTCGGGAGTCAGTAACCCGCACATCATCATGACCAGGGTCGATTTCCCGGCGCCGTTTGGACCGAGCAAACCAAAAACGGAACCTTCGTTAATTTTTAAACTGAGATTGGATACGGCAGGCTGAGGCGATCCCCGGTATTGCTTTGTGATGTTATCTACCTGAACAATAGCATTCGTCATTTGGACTTACTCAACGCATAAAGCTCGCTGAATATCCGCCGTTCCTCCTGTGCACATTGATCCAACATGTCGGCTAACTCAGCAAATGATTTGGTATCGGATTTACGGTCTTTACAAACGCGCCCGGCATAATAGGCGAAGTCGCGAAGCTGGTCACCGCTTTTCGTCAACTTCCTGGAAGCGGCAAAGAGGTCTTCATTTTTTAAGGCAGCGCTGGCCTGATCTAAAAATGCTGCATAGATAAAGCGGAAGCCGGCACCGCCGGTACCTATTTCTTCCTGCATGCGAATGAGGTTTCCAAGCCACAAAATTGCTTTTCTGTTCCCCAGACGTTCCGGCCACTTTCGCAGCCGCGTCGACAGGTAATGCATCCCTTTGGTTCCGACCAGGGGAACCGGAATGCGGGTCATGTCGTCGCTGGTCTGCCGGATGCCAGCCCATATGGCTTTTTCAAGATCAAAGTTGTCCGGCACGTTCTTCGGATAATACATTCTTCCGCTGGGCTCCGGGATGCCCTTGGCAAACCGGGCGCGGGTCAGATTCTCAGCAGAAATATCGGTGGCCTGTTCCATCACGGGATCACTTACAAGATAGCGACCGTTTTCTTTTCCAAACACAATAATATTGTGTGCATTAAAATGAAAGCGATACGCTGCCGGGAGGTAATCGAGATAAAACACAGAGGTGAGCATACCCACCGGCTGGCCTTTCTCCAGCATCCGGTCCAACTCCAGCATCGCCGCCTGGGGAGTGGAGAATTTTTGACGTTCTATTTTAATTCCAATCCGCTTGGCAAACCGTTTAAAAATATGGCCAGGCCAGACGCGGTACGATGCCACCGGTATTCCATTCAATCTTACAAAAGGGAGATAGGTAAAGAACAAACCCGACCCGATTCCAAAAATCATGGGCTCGTCAAATTTCAAACCATGAAAGCGCAGTAAGTTCGATATGACACCGCTCTCACAGTGGGCCGATTGTTTGTGAATAAAATCAATTTTCATGGTGCTGTTTCAGTCTCTCCTGATCAATCAATTCCTCCACTGTAATGCGAAACGTAAAGGCGTACTTCTCTTTTGTTTTTCTGCTCAACCGGGCAAAAAAGAAGGGAAGCATGTGCAACCTCACCCGTAAACCAATCGTGCCGATGTATCGTGCCAGCATGGGAACCGTCATGATGTTCTTTTTCATAAAATAGAGGACCGGACTGGCCTTGCCTTGCATCACTTTCTTCCGCGCTTCTTCCACATCCTTGTCGACTATTTCCCAGGCCTGCTGCATGGCCACCGTTTCGGGTTCCCATCCCACGCTATTGACTTTCACATAGTGCCCGTTTTCGTCCGTAGCATAGTACAGCTTTGCCAGCTTGCCTTCGTTAAGATTTTCCTTGTCCTGGGGAACGTTGTCCTGGTTCATACTGCTGTCAGCAAGATGTATCCATAATTAAACCGGGCGCTTTCCGGGACCATTACCAATACGGTGTCCCCTTTTTTCACCCGGCCTGAATTAAGAAGCTCTTCCAGCATCAGGTGCGCCGATGCAGCTCCCACATTGCCCACCCAGGATAGGTTCGTAAACCACTTGGATGTGGGAATATCGAGTTCCAGGGATTTTAATTCGCGTTCAATACGGGGACCAAAATACTGCGAGGACAAGTGCGGAAGAAAATGGGTGATGGTCGAAACATCCAGTTGTCGTTCGGTGATGATCGTCTTCAGCAATTCGCCACCCTTCTTAACAATAAAATCGCCCAAACGTTTTGTGTCTTGCTTGAAGGCA
>DATHFS010000566.1:0-3332 GCA_035317975.1 Cyclobacteriaceae bacterium
CCCGGAGGCAATGATTTGAAGTATCTCAGCACACGCTCGGGCGCATACACTAATTCATCCTCCAACAAGTCTGAAGTTATCAGCACAATTTCCTTTCGGAAGACACGATCAAAGAACAATTTTTTATAGAATTCAAATTCCTCGTCATAGATTCCGCCCACCACTGAGGTATCAATATAAATCCTTTGGACTAAGGCCATGTTCATCCATCGTTTAATTCAAAGTTAATCAAAACAAACGCGCCCGTGGCAAAAGCGTGGGCTGGTTTTTATTCGTGACAAGACAGAGATTAAGAAGGGGCATACGCTAAGCATTTTGACTTCAACGATAAGCAAGCGCAACGATGCAGGTGCCTCCAATTAAAATTGTGCTCCGGCGGATTCGGAAAACGCATCAGATTTAGCAGCCCAGTCGGAATTGAATCAATCCGCCTTTGCGTGCCCTGGAAATCAATAATCAATCAAATCAATAAAATCAAAGTTCAGACTATTTCGAGGCCTTCGGCGGACAAGCAAGATATGCCTCCTTCGAAAGGGGATCATAAAAAAAAGGACCGCGAACGCAACGCTTTTAAAGAGCCCCCTGTCGGAATCGAACCAACGACCTACTGATTACAAGTCAGTTGCTCTACCAGCTGAGCTAAGGAGGCGTTAAAGAGGGGCAAAAGTAATGGAAGTAACCCGGATTGCAAACTTAAAGAGAAACTGTTCTCAGCATTTTTAGCTGGTTTTTCAGCTGAAGCAAATGTTCACTGGCTATACCAATCTTGGCATTGAATTCATCCTTGAATTTTTCTGCATTTTTGGAACGGCCGAAGAACTCTAAATTGTTGCGCAGGACGGCGATGTCATTTTCTGCCTTGGTGATGCGCTTCCGGATCGTCTGCTCCTTCTGGTAAAGCTTGCGGTCGGCATCGGGGTCATTCTTCAGGTTCCCTAACTGCACTTCCAACAACGCCTTATCCCGTTCATCAGACGTGATCTCCAGGGAAGCGATGAATTTATCTACCGCCTCATTGAAACGGTTCTTCATGCCGGAGATCGCCCGCTTGGGAACAAAACCCAATGAATTAAACTTGTTCTGAAGTTCCGTCAACAGGTCTAATGACCCGGCCTTCTCCGCCGTCAAACGCTCCAATTCGGCGCAAATGATTTCCTTTTCCCGCAGGTTCTCCTCCTGTTCACGGTCCGCCTTTTCGAACTGGCCACGCCGCTGCTCAAAGAAATGATCGCACGCTTGCTTGAACTCCTGGAAAATCTTTTCCCGGAATCTCTCCGGCACCGGTCCTGCTTCTTTCCATTGCAGTTGCAGCTCTTTTAGTTCGTTCGCAGTCTTGTCCCAGTCGCTGCTGTCCTGTAACGCGAGAGCCTTTTTTATGATCTCGCTTTTCAACTGTAAATTCTTGTCGCGTTCTTCATCGAGCCTTTTGAAGAAAGAATTCTTGCCGTTGAAAAATGCCTTAAAAGAGGACCAGAATTTTTTATTGATCTCCTTCGCCCTGGCACGGGGCACCGCTCCTATCGCCTCCCATTTCTTTTGGATCTCCAGGATCTCCTGTGTCTTCCCATTCCATTCCTTGATCCTGTCGGATTGAAAAGTGGAAAAGACGGCCAGCTCTTCCGCCAACTTTAATTTTTCCTCCAGGTTTTTCGCAAGGGAAAGTTGAAGTCCGGAGACGTAGGCATCCCTCCGGGTATACAGGGTATCGGAAGCAGCTTTAAAACGCTGCCAAACGATCTCTTTGTCGTCCTTCGGGACAGGCCCAATATGCTTGAATTCATGATGGAGTTCGTTGAGCTCGTGAATCGCCTCTTTCATGCTGGCTACAGTCAACAACCGCTCGGCTTTTTCGCATAGTTCGGCCTTGGCTTCGAGGTTTTTCTTGCGGTCCAGTTCCTTGAGCTCAAAGTAAATGCTTCGATGATCATAGAACCGGTCGACCAACGCGCTGTAGTTCGCCCAGAGCGTTTTCACCTGACCGACTGCTACCGGTCCAATGGTCTTCCAATCTTGTTGAAGCTGCTTGAAATGATGAAAGCTGTGTTCCGAATCATCGGCGTCCACCAGGGAACGGAGTTTCTCCAGAATCTCCAGTCTTTTGCGAAGGTTCTCGGATTTTTGCTCCTCCTGGCTTTTGTAGAACTGATTTCTTTTGTCGCGAATTAATTTCAGAGTCGCATCGAACGCACGGTCCCACTCATCACCTTTAAATTCAAAACCATCTACGGCGCCATTGTCCTTCGTGTAGCGTTCAATGGCCTTTGCTTTTTCCTTTTCGCGAATTTCGTCGTATAAGGGCTTGATTTCACGGAGTACGGAATCAACTTTCCTGAAATTGCCGTCTTGTGAAATGGAATGAGCTAAATCAACGAAATCCTTTTTTGAAAAAAGGGAATAGTCGGCGACTTTCACAGGCTCTTCACTTTCCTCCAGAATCTCCTGCTCGGAGCTATCCGTCTCACCCAAATCAGGGGACGAATCCTCCATGGCGGCACGGGGCGGCGTCTCCTCTGTGGGCTTCCCCAATACTTTCTCCTCTTCTACTTCCTTCTCGTTTTCCATTTCGATGCGCTCGTTCTGTCCGCCTATTTGTAAAAATACTAAATTCATTCAATTCAAAGGGGATACGGGAGCTAATTTGAGGGTACGGAAAACCCGTTTTTAGCGCTCCTCGATGCAGGTTCAGGCCAATTCATTTGAGCTATAACGCTTTTAGATCAGATCAGTTTTGGCCAGGAGCAGAGGATCTACTTTAAAGGCTTTTGTCTGGCGCCACGAATGTTAATTAATTCGATTTGGTGTTTTCTTGGGTTAACACGGTAAGTTATTTGTATTTGGCCATTACTTCTTTGTGGGGTACTACTTCCCCTCTGTCTGCCTTAGCCAAACCTTCTTCTATTTCTGCTTTCTCTTCTTTACTAGGCTGGTCCCACCAATCGTTCTCCTGCTCCCTTTTTAAAACTATTAATCGCTTGAGAATTGTAATATTATTAAGGCTGGCCAACCATTCAATCAATTGTAATTTCTCCGCCAGGATATCCATTTTCTTCTAAAATTTGATTCCTAAAGTTAATGATTTCATCCCTGCTTTTTATCTAATTCAAACGTGTATACTAAAAAGTGGCATTCAATTCAACCGCGGGTCCGCCGGATAATTGGAATATACTGACAACCTACCCCCCATGTTCTTCAACACCTTCTGCCACATGATCTTCGGATTGGTTTCAAAGATCAGTTCTTCCGTAACCTTATCGGTCACAATCCAGGAATCCATTTCCATTTCCTCCTCCAGTTGGCCTTGCGACCATCCACTATAACCAACAAAAAACTTG
>DATHFS010000567.1:0-2135 GCA_035317975.1 Cyclobacteriaceae bacterium
GCTTGAATAATATCCGTTTCATCAATGAGTTTAACATAATTCTTGTAAAAATGAGGGACGCCTTCGAGGTTAAGAAGCATAGGATCGTGGTGGTGTAAACCTTTGATTTGAGTTTTCTAAATTAGGCATTCTTTCTATTTAGAACTAAGTAAAAAAAATTGACGAAATATTCTTTTGAACTCTGCGCCTACTTTGCGCCTCCGCGCCTCCGCGGTGAAAAATTCTAAACCGGGGTTAGTCCTTACTTCGTTGATCCCACAAACGAGACGGCAATGCCGCTCCTTCCGCCGACCGGATCATGAACTTGCGCAAATATCCTTCAATCGGCAAGACCAGCAGCGCGATAAATACTTGTATAAAGAAATCAATTACCGGAGTACTCTTAAATGAGATCTGTGATGCAACAACCGTCTGGATAAACTGAATCAACATAATGACCGTGAGGAGCGAGAACAGGCGGCTCAAAAAGCGATATTTATGATTCAATGCGCTGAGCCGGAGCGACAACAAGACCAGGATGCTGAAGAAGAAAAATTCCGCAGCATAGAACCAGGACTGCTTCCAGAAAGGCGGCTCCACCTGAAGGTCGATCTGTTCCACCTTTGACTTCTTTCCCATCAAGTCCCGGGTTTGGACAATCACTTTATATTCCCCTGTCGGTAAATAGGAAAAATTCACAATATTATTATTCGTTGACCACGCCGATGTGTCTTTGCTCAGACCTTGTACCAAATAACGATACTCAATCGCCTTCATTCCCAGGTAATCAGGCTGAATAAATTCAAATGAAACCGTACTTTCCAGTTGGCTTATCCTTAACGACCGTGCAGGAGCAATTTTACTTTGTTGACCCCGGACTTCACGCAGAAAAAGTGGATAGTCGCTTTGCTCAGCCGCTATTTTCGTACTGGTGAAATTATATAACTCATTGCCTGCAGTGATCACCCACAGCCCTTCGCCGTTACCGGCGGGCGCGATGTAGCGAATGTTTTGAAAAAGGCCCAGCCACTCCAACCGTAGCGTTTTCTTCATGTTATCATCGAAGGTGCGCCATTGATGACCATCGTAAAACCAAAAGGATCCGGCAGAGGCAAAATATTTCTTGGCGGCCGGCAACTGATTGTTCTTAAACCTCACGAATCCATTCTCCCGGATGTCGTACCGGTTGAAGAAACCCGATGCGGCCACGTAGACTTCACTTCCCAGGGCGACCCCCAACGGTTCGTCCATAGAAGGGTTGGAAAAGGGAACGTTGATAACGTCGGAAATCTCGTTATCGACAGTTTCAACTTTGAACACCCGTGTTCGTCCACAAAGCCAGATATTCTGAAGCTTATCCTCAAACATATAGGTGACATATTCCTGCAGGGAGTCAAGCAAATGGGTTTGTTTCCAGCCTTCCTTTTGATCAAACGAGAATGATTTGATTTCCGAATTCACCGTGCCAACCAATAGCTGGTGCAAAGAAGGGGACAGGTAGCAGGAGAGAACCGGCTGAGGAGTAACCGGCTTGGAGTTCACTCCTTCCACTTCCACCACTCCAATAATCCCGGCCGCCAGCAACTTGCCGTTGGCTTCAATCAACAGGCTTACCTTTCCATCCGTTCCTCCCACTTTTTTGAAGGCGTATTGCACTGACTTTAAGACGCGGCGGGTTACTGGTTTTGGCGGTTCTATTACACGGGGTTTTGGCTTGGCCTTCGCTGGCTTGCCGGGCTTTACCGGTGGCTTCTGTTTTTTCGGGGATGAAATCGGACCTTTTTTGCTTTTAAGGGACTCTTCCTGGGCGGTGAGGGCCTGTTCCTGAAGGGGGGTCAGAACAGGTTCATCCTCATACAATTCCTCTTTCACTAATGTATAAAGGCCGAGGGTGGTTCCGACATAAAGTTGCCCCCCAAAACTATGAGCACAAAGTAAACTGCCTTCCAGACCCGGGTAATGATTGTATGACCTGAACGGGAGATAGGGGGCAATCCGGGTGAATCCGTAATGGTGAGCAATCCATACTCCCTGATTCCGATCGCATAGAATCGCATACATCTCATTGTCAGGGAGTCCGGTGTAATAGTTGATGATCTCTTTGGTAATCCCTGTTTGGGGATCAATAAAGATGACACCTCCGCGTAGGGTACCAA
>DATHFS010000568.1:0-2892 GCA_035317975.1 Cyclobacteriaceae bacterium
TCGGAAGATTTGAATAAGTCAATGATCGCCGTGTAAATCTCCTTGTGCTGCTCGGAATAGAAGTGATCGGGCCGCAAGAATTCCACCACGGCGGTGAGGGCGTTCTTCTCGAGCATCAGTGCCCCGAGCACGGCCTCCTCCAGATCGGGCGCCTGAGGGGGCAATTTACCCAGGCTCTCTGCGATGTCCCGCACAAGCCTGCTTGCCTTGCCTGTCCCGGCTTTGTCGGGATTTACCCTCAGTGACGTCGATCGTTGCTCCATGTAGTGGTTGTTGGATGTGTTTTGCTCTTTTGAATGGGTGACAAACCTATGCCTTTAAAAAATTTTGACCTCAACAACTTTTAAACAATCTACACACAATAACCCTCTTCGTTGTGAATAAATTCGGCCGCCCCACCCAGGCCCGATTGATCATTCTCATAATCATCTGAAAATGTGAAGGCTAAACACTTATACCTGAATTCTTTTAAAGACCAATCCTTTTACTTTATTTTAAGCCACTATTGACCGGTTCATGAAGGAAGAAGAGAAAACAGGTAGCCCGCAGCTGGTTTACCAACAGAACAGAGACAAGCAGCGGGTCGTTATTACCGGAAGCCAGGCCAAATTGATCACGGACATGGTTATTTTTGTATTAGACACCGTTCATCGCGAATTTGACTTTGTAGCCCCCCTCCCGCCCCGGGGGGCATCTTCCACTTCAAAGATCAGCGACGCGCCGCTTATTATTATACAGGAAAGCGAACAGCCGACCGCTTCTATATTGGAATACCGACATCACATTGGGGTTATCAGTGAGATGCCGGTCGTTAATGATGTCATCTACCGGTTTGCCGATGCAACTCCCAAGGGGGGCATGCTCATTTTTAGTGAAACAGACCCAGTCGGTACGGTCGGAAAAAAGGAACGGCCTGGAACTACTGGCATTCCATACAAAACCTATCCGCATATCGTGGAAAATGGCTCGGTCGCGCTACTCTCCAGTAAGAATGAACGGATCCCCATCAAGCTTAAAGGTGAGCAGAACCTTCGCAACATCAGTGCGGCAAGGGAGATCCTGAAAAAAATAGGGATAACTTCGGGCCAGTTTTATGACGCCATCTCCCGCTTTGAAGCGTAATCCTTAATTTTTTTTACATGAACTTAAACCTGAAAGTGCCGCTGTGTTTTTTTGATCTTGAGACTACGGGAGTCAATATCTCGCAGGACCGGATACTTGAAATTGCTGTTATTAAAGTGATGCCCAATGGTGACATGGTGAGAAAATCCAATGTCCTTAATCCGACCATTCCTATTTCAAAAGAATCCACCGGCATCCACGGCATTTCGGATGACGACGTCCGGGATAAGCCTACTTTTAAAGATGTAGCAAAAGACTACGCAAAATTTATGGAAGGGGCTGATCTCTCGGGATTTAACATTCTCAAGTTTGATGTACCGATCCTGGTGGAAGAATTCCTGCGGGCCGGCGTTGATTTTGATTATAGTCGCAAGAGGATCATCGATGCCCAGAAGATCTATCATATGATGGAAAAGCGAAACCTGTCTGCCGCTTACCAATTTTACTGCAATAAGGAATTGGAAAACTCTCATTCGGCGGAAGCAGACACCCAGGCCACCATGGAGGTATTATTTGCTCAGGTTGAAAAATATGAAAACCAGGTCGTTAAGGATGGTTTGGGAAAACCAATAGGGGTCATCAAGAATGACATGGAGGAGTTGAATAAGCTGACGTCTTCAGACCTTATTGACCTGGCCGGAAGGATGGTACGCAATGGAAAAGGGGAAGCGCTTTTCAATTTCGGAAAACACCGCAACAAACCCGTACTCACCATTCTCAAGGATGAACCTTCCTATTACGACTGGATGATGAACGGCGACTTTCCGCTCGACACCAAGCGCAAGCTTACAGAAATTAAACTCAGTACCGCAAAAATGGGAGCCTAACATGGGAATTAAATCCCCTCCTTCCATGTTGGTAAAGTCAATGGATTTTCTGACAGCAAAAAATGAACTGGAGGCCCTGTCTCCCGAAGCGGGGCTGCAATGGGTTCATACTCATTTCGGCGACAGCGCTAAATTCTCCAGCGCCCTGGGGCTGGAAGATCAGGTCATCACCTACTGGATCGGCCAAGGCTTGTCGGTCCAGGTATTCACCCTCGACACGGGGCGGCTCTTCCAGGAAACGTACGACTTGCTGGATCTTACACAACGAAAATACAAACTGCCCATTCAGGTCTATTTTCCCGAAAAGGAAAAAGTAGAGTTCCTGGTGACTCAGAAAGGCCCCAATAGTTTTTATGAATCGGTTGAAAACCGGAAGGAGTGCTGCCACATACGAAAGGTGGAGCCCTTGAACCGCGCCTTGAAGAATACGAAGGTTTGGATCACCGGAGTCCGTGCGGAACAATCGGCCAACCGGCAAACCATGCAACGCGTTGAATGGGATGAACAGTATCAATTGATCAAATACAACCCGCTTCTCTCCTGGTCGCTAAAACAAGTGGAAGATTTTATAGCGGAGCATAAGATTCCCGTGAACACGCTACACAAAAAAGGGTTTCCCAGCATTGGCTGCGCTCCCTGCACACGCGCTATCCTTCCCGGGGAGGATGTCAGGGCGGGGAGGTGGTGGTGGGAGAGTTCGGCGAAGGAGTGTGGGTTGCATGAGACGAAGGAATCGGTGATCGGTGATCAGTGATCGGTGTGTTTGGTCCTGGTTTGATGATCACCAGGAATCTGAGTCCAAGACTTATTACTTCTCAAAACCACCAACCTTCGACTAATTTACTTCTTATAGTACTTCATTGCCTCGGGGATCCAGCCTTTCAATGCGGTGATCCTGCTCTGATCGGAAGGATGGGTGGATAGGAATTCGGGTGGTGCTGCG
>DATHFS010000569.1:0-5431 GCA_035317975.1 Cyclobacteriaceae bacterium
GGCGAATACGATGGCAGGGAGTCAGACCACATTTAAGGATGAACTGTTGAGGCTTGCCGACGTGGCACACGTCACGATCAACAGTTACCTTCCTGTTTATGGTACGAAGCGGGATCAAAATGGGTTCTGGAAAGACGGAAAGTCGAAAGAGGAAAAGGCAGTGGGCGCACAAAAGTGGTACGTCGACGAAGACTACCTCAGCACCATGGGGATGAAGCTCGTGGAGGGACGGAATTTTATCCTGGGCCTGGCATCGGATTCACAGTCCATCGTTATCAACCAGGCGATGGCAAAGGCCATGGGCCTCACCAAGCCGGTAGGAGAACGGATCATGAATTGGGAAACCTATACAGTCATTGGTGTGGTGGAAGATTTTCATTTTGAATCCATGAAGGGAGCGATCGGCCCCCTTTCTTTAGTAATAGGTCATGGTGGATCCATTGTCTCCGTGAAAGCGAAATCAAAAAACATGGCCAATGTGCTTCAGTCAGTGACCAGGGTGTGGAATAAGTTTATGCCTCATCAGCCCATCCGCTATTCGTTTCTCGATGAAAGTTATGCCCGGATGTACGACGACGTTCAACGCATGGGAAACATCTTTGCCAGCTTTGCGATCCTGGCCATCATCGTCGCCTGCCTGGGACTGTTTGCTCTTTCTGCTTTTATGGTCGAGCAGCGAAGCAAAGAGATCAGCATTCGCCTGGTACTCGGCGCTTCGGTAAGAAATGTTTTCCGGTTGCTCACCCAGAACTTCGTGAAACTGGTGTTAATTTCATTTGTCGTCGCGGCACCCCTTTCGTGGTACATGATGCAAAAATGGCTGGAGGATTACAAATACAGGATAGAAATCACCTGGGATGTATTCCTCCTTGCCGGAATGATCTCGGTTTTTATTGCCTTGCTTACCGTCAGCTATCAATCCATCCGGGCAGCGTTGGCGAATCCGGCTGAGTCTTTACGAACGGAGTGAGTCATTATAAAAATTCCAAATCCCGGATTAACTCGTTCAATCGTTTGATCGATGATAAAGCTGTTCAGCGTACCCTTGAAGTGTCGAAGTTTAAGGATCACAACATGAGCACTTCAACACATAAACACTTCAGCCCTTCAGCACCTCAACACCTCAACACCCATCAACGGATAATTTTTAGTATCTCTAACCTTCTGTTGATTTCACCGTATACCGAACGCTCAGACCTAAAATAGTGCCTGATGCCCATCTCACGAAGTTCGAGCAATTGTTCAGGGCGAACAACAGGTAAAAGTAGCATGGCCTCCGGTTCCCCACCGGAGGCTTTTTGCGTTCGTTTGGCGACCGGAACGCTGGCCTGCCGACAGAATCCAATCTGTGGCCCGGTTGTTACCCTGACTCATCCGGGGACAGGTCAACTGATATGAATGACGAACCTGTTTATCCATTTTTTAAACTAACCAGTTCATGAAAAACAAATTGTTAAACCTGATCTTTTTGGCTGCCGCTGCAGCTTCACTTCAGGCTTGTATGAAGACCTACCCGGTGGGACCTCGTGCCCGTTTTGCCAACCAAATTATGGTGGAAACGCCCTCTCCCTCCCGTGCGTGGGTGCCGGGGAGATATGTACCCAAAGGCAACCGCTACGTTTGGGCTACGGGTGACTATCAGATTCCGTCAAGGGGAAGATTGCGATCTGTCGAAGGGCGTTGGAATCATGCCCCGAAAGTCCATCGATACCAAAATGGAAGTATACCAATAATAGTCGCCGGTAAGCGAAAGCCGGCAAGCGGCAAGCGGAAGCCGGTATTCCGTGAAAATATATTCACCGTTGCCGGCAAGCAGTGAACGTCGACTTTCCGCAGGAATTTAATTTAAACTGAAATGCGTCATGAAAAAGGCCTTGTTAAAACTGATTTTTGTAGCGGCTGTCGGCTTGTCCCTTCAGGCTTGCATGGGGAGCTACGCTGTAGGTCCTCCACCACCCTATCCTAATAATGTTGCCATCGGCATGGCTCCATCTCCACGCCACATGTGGGTACCGGGGAGATACGTCTACAAAAGCAATTCTTATCAGCGGTCTCCCGGTTACTATCAGATTCCGCCAAGGGGAAGAACTCAGTACGTCGAAGGAAGTTGGAATCAATCCCCGAAAGGTTATCGCTACCAGGGGGGTGGGTGGAGGTGAGTGGTAATCAGTAATCAGTAATCGGTAATCGGTAATCGGTGGATTGTACTCAACGGACGCTTCAACCCTAACTCCTGGATTCTGACCACCGTCTCCTTAATGGAATGGTTGCTCCTAAGGTCAAGACAAAACCACCGATCACCGATCACTGATTACCGATCACCTTCTCTTGCCAACATCACCGTCCAAATGCCACTGATTACCGGTCACCGATTTCGCAAAGCCTTGAACTCAGAACCTTCCTTCCACTTCGGCCAGGAAGTCTCGGCGGCCAGTTTCTTGCCGATTTGAAATAATAATTCAATGTCCTCCAGACCTCCTTCAAGATTCCATCGACTTGCATTGTATTCATCGGAAGGACGGTGATACTGTTTTTCGGTGTATTCCTCATACCGTTCCCTACCATACTCCTTTCCTTTTTCTACGTGGTCAATGCCGCTGCCCGTCGTCAATGCCGGCACGCCCACTTTTGCAAAACTGAAATGATCAGAGCGAAAATAGTGCCCGGCTTCCGGGTGTGTTTCCGGTGCAATGTAACGGCCTTTACTTTCTACTTCTTTTTTCAAGTAGTCTTCTAATTCAGACTGGCCGGCGCCGGTTATTTCGATGTCCCTTGTTTTCCCGAAATTGTTAATGCCGTCGATATTGATGTTAGCAACTGTTTTCTCTATCGGGTAAAGAGGATGCTGGGCATAGTAGGCCGAACCCAGCAAGCCTTGTTCTTCCGAAGTAACCGAAAGGAACAGGATCGAGCGCTCCGGTTTGTTCTTCATGCTTTTGAATGCCCGGGCAAGTTCCAGCAGCGAAGCAGTTCCCGTAGCATTATCCAATGCACCATTGTAAATCGAATCACCCTTTTCGTCGGGTTTGCCAATGCCAAAGTGATCCCAGTGCGCCGTGTAAATAATATATTCTTCCGGCCTTTTGCTGCCTGTAATTTTACCTACTACATTTTTAGATGAATTGAATACCGCTTTTACCTTCATGGACGTGGAAAGTTTCAGGCCTAACGGAACAGCCTTGAATCCTTTCAACCGGGCTTTGGCTAAAAGGGAGGTGTCCTGTGAGGATGCCATCAGCATTTTTTTTGCGGCGGCCCCGGTAAGCCATCCTTCTACCGGACAGCGATAGGGATGCGTACTCCTGTTGTCGAGATGCAGTTGGGCCCCACTCCATGAATTTCTTACTACATCGAATGGATAAGAAGCGGCGACCGTATTGTGAATGATCAAGCATCCTTTTGCTCCTTGCCGGGATGCCTCCTCAAATTTGTACGTCCAGCGGCCATAATAGGTCATGGTATTGCCTTTAAAGAACGTGGTGTCACCGGAACCGAATCCGGGATCGTTCACCATCACCAGCACCACTTTTCCTTTCACATCGAGCCCCGCATAGTCGTTCCAATGATACTCCGGCGCCACAATCCCAAACCCCGCAAAGACCACGTCGTCATTAACAAGGGAATCGGTTGAATCCGTATTTTCGGTCCATACCACATAATCCTCTATTCGTTTTAAAATAAAACCACCTTTCGGCGCTTGTACTTTCATCGTCGGGTCACCGGCGGATGTAATCTCCACCAAGGGTACATCCTGAAAATAGCTGCTGCCGTTGCCCGGTTCCAGGCCTAGCGTTGCGAATGAATTTGCGAGGTAGTTAACGGTCCTGGTTTCACCGGAAGTAAAGGGCCTGCGCCCCTGAAACTCATCGGACGATAACGCGATGATATGGTTCGTAAGGCTGTCCACGTTAAAGGAGGCCAGCCCGTCCTCACTGTCAAACGTGTTACTTTTTTGGCTACAGGAGATTATCCAGGAGGCGCCAGCCAGGCAAAGACATGAATAAAAAAGTTTTGACATAAAAAAGCAGTTAAGTGTATTCATCCATCGGGTTAAACCGTGGTCTTCGCGATAGAACAAGTAAACCAAAAAAAACTTCCAAAAAAATTATACACCTTGATTTTGATCGTTAAGCCCATCAAGGGACGATGCCATTCTCCCCAAAAAACAGGATTGGATTTATTTCCTGGCCGAATTCGCTTTGGTAAAACCGTAATTTCCATACCCGTCCAGCGGGTTTTTTGCAAAAAAAGAAAACTTCTCCTGACCGAGGGCCCAATGTTGCAAAATCTGCAAATCTTACTCCATTGCCATTCGATATCCCGGTTCATTTCCACCGCTGGCCGACTCACTTTTGACTTGTAATAAACACACAAGCCATGAAAAAAATAATTAACACATTCATTCTTTGCGCCGTAGCACACGTTGCCCTGTCCCAACAAAGTCGTTTCATTGGACTCAACCAAAACGATCCAAACTACCCGGCAAAGGGGAGATTCAATGCCGGAATTTTAACGACGTACTCCGGCAAGACGCCTCCGCCTGTTTTGTTTGGAAACATTACCTACGGTATTTCCAATAAATTCTCCGCTGGCATCGTCGGGGGAACAACCGGCAACCTGTCGGGATTGGGCATAAAGCTAAATGCTGTTCTCCTGCAAAGAAATTCCTTCAGGATGGCATTCAGAATGCTGAGTGTCTACTACCCGGAGCGGAACGGAAAATACCTTTTTGACAGAAAAGACCTCCACGTAATGCCCTGGATGCTGTCCATGGGAGTCGTTGATACCGAATGGAGAACGAGTAAGGGCATTCGTTGGGCTTTGGGAGTCGGCCTACTGGAGACCCATTGTATCGACGGTATGAAAAGGTGGTTTAGCAATTTGGGTAATCCTCATCCGGAAAGTGAAGTCAGGGAAGAAGGCGAACTGCCGTTCGAAGTATTTACTTCGCTGCAAGGCGGTGTTTCCATTCCGGTTTCAAAGAGGCTCACCTTTCACCCGGAAGTGTTTACTGTTCTCCACGGCGGGAAACTTATTAAATCGGGTGAGCACAGGGTAGGGTTTCCGATTATCGCAACGGTGAGTCTTACTTACGCCTTCTAGACCGACTTCATTATTCAGAATTCTACATTTATTATTCAGAATTCGAATTTTGAATAATGAATGTAGAATGTAGAATAATGAAGTGAGGGAGTATCCCTCCACGGTTACATACCAATCTTAAATTTAAAATCTTAAATCTAAATTAGTTTAATTGGCAGATCCCTATACCTCTTACCGGTTGCCGCAAAAAGAGCATTAGCCAAAGCCGGAGCAAACGGTGGAACGGGTGGTTCGCCCACTCCCGTTGGTTTCTCCTCGCTGTCCACGAGATGAACGAATATCTGATCCGGGGCATCGTTCATCCGCGCCACCAGATAGGTATCGAAGT
>DATHFS010000570.1:0-2688 GCA_035317975.1 Cyclobacteriaceae bacterium
ACCTTCCGCTCTCCCATTACAGAATGGTATCACTGGGAGCCCAGTCCCAGGCTGAGTAAGGACATAATGGTTTTAGTAACCATGGATCCTTCCAACTATCCCCTCGGGAAAAAGAACTTCATCACCGGCGGCGATACCCCGGTGGTCTGGACCAACACCCGGTATAAAATGGTGTATATGAATATGGGCCATGGAGATAAAGTGATGACTGACGCTCTACAGAATAAGATGTTTTCCAATGCGATTATGTGGCTGGGGGGAAGGTGAAATGTTGTGTTGAAGTGTTGAAGTGCTGAAGTGTTTAAGTTAGATGATCACTACATCAACACATGAATACAGAGAAATCAGTGGCGCAGCCCTTATATCACCTATGTGCCTATGTGTCTATGTGCCTATGTGTTTAGTCCAACGCCCTATCTACCAAGCCTGAAAATCAGTTACAAACAGAGAACCCTATTCAAAAATTCTATGAAACTCATTTGCCCAATTATCACCCTTTTTCTTTTCTCAGCATGTACCAAACCTGCCGGCAATTCTGAAACCACGGCATCCGATACATCGCACTACCCATCAGAGATCATTGATTTTACAGCTTACGAAAAGAATCCCGTCTTCAGCGGCACAGGCGCAAACACCTGGGACTCTGTGATCCGCGAACGAGGGTTTATCCTGCGCGAGGCCGGCCTTTACCACCTTTGGTATACAGGCTACCGCGACATCAACAAAGAAAAACACCTGGGGTACGCTACATCACCGGACGGTCTGGCATGGACGCGATACAAAGGCAACCCCATTTTCGATTCCGGCTGGGTGGAAGACATGAGCGTCGTTAAATCGGACAGCCTCTATTACATGTTTGCCGAAGGCAAGGATGATATTGCCCACCTGCTTACCTCCGCGGATCGTATCCATTGGAAGGAGCAAGGCCCGCTGGACATCCGGCAGGTTAATGGAGAGCCTATCAGCAAGGGCGCCTATGGAACGCCGGCCGTCTGGCTGGAAGACGGTGTCTGGTATCTCTTTTACGAACGCGATGATCTGGGGATCTGGTTAGCCACCTCAACGGATCATACCCTTTGGACGAATCAGCAGGATGAACCGGTGATTACAATGGGACCGGAAGTGTATGATCAGTACGGCCTTGCCATGGACCAGATCATCAAATACAAAGGCAAGTATTATGGTTACTACCATGCAACCGAATATAAAGACTGGCACGACTGGACGAGTTGTGTGGCGATTTCAGACGACTTGAAACATTGGAAGAAATATCCTAAGAATCCCATCCAGCGCGAGAATAAATCAAGTCCCATTCTGGTTCACGACGGTGAGCAGTATCGTCTGTATACGATGCATCCGGAGGTACGCGTTCACTTTCCGCTGAAAAGGAAGGAATAGACGGCCCTGAGGCAATTCGGAATCTATAAAATTATTTTTAAGATTCTCTTTGCTTTCCAGTCAACTTTATTGACGGGGGTAATGATAAGTTGATCACCCGGTTTGCTGAACGCTAAAACAGTAGAAATCTCAATTTCATAAAGTTGTTTATCGAGAAAGTCCATGTGCTTGTTGTTAATAATTTTATCATCTCGTCTCAATCGAATGAAGAATGGTATTTTGGTCGAGCCTGAGGACGCTGGATCCCCTTTAATAAGTTCCAATTCTCCTCTGGTAGCAATAGTAAAGTTCCCATAGTCCAGCAGGCGTCCGTCCAATAAGAGGGGATTACAATAAATGTTTTCAGACTGCCCAATTTCACTTCGTTCGAATTCATTGTTCTGCATTACTTCTTTGGTTTTTTCATTGGAGGTCAATGCATAGAAAGAGGTCAGACCTTGACCGTCGGAGAAACAAACACTCAGCCCGAATGATAATAGAACCAGAGGAATCTTAATGGATTGACTAATATTCATTTTGTGTAAACGCTAACAATTACCCCCCGCCACCGTGATTTGAATTTCGTCGTGAGAATTTTCAGGAATCACGATGAGCTGATCACCGCCCTTCATTTTTAGCAAAATTTTGGAAAGATCGACCGTTTCCGACGGCTCGGCATTCCTGTACGCCTCTTTCCACGGAAATAATAACCTCTTTCCAGCATAAACACGGTGAAAGATCCAAACCTTGAACTTTATCCGTTCATCCATGGGCAATTCTCCTATGAGGGCATGTAGTGTCAGGGTGCCTTTTGCATTAATGGCCAGACTGTCCGCTTCGATGCGAAGGCGTTTCCCATTGATGAATATGCCAACAGACTTCCCTGCGTCTCCCGGATCAGCTGCCGTTGACACGGAAGATCCAATCAATAGAAGAAATAGCAGGAATGAATGGTTTTTGATGAGGAAGAGAGATTGTTTTTTCATGAGCTTTATTTAAGACGTTGCAGGTGTGAATTGCGTTAGCAAACATAATCAGCGTCTACGGAAAATGGAGTTAACCAATTGTAAATTGATGTAAAGGTTGTGTAAAATGAATGTAAAACGGCGTAATTGACGCCGAACACCCCTACCTTTAAATCCATGAAGTTAAAAGCCTCCTTACCGGTGTCCTCCTCCTTATCATGAGAAGGGGTATAGGCTTGAGGTGGATTAGATTTTAGTCATTACCCCCTCGCTTTCTTTACGACCTCGTCGATTGACACCATCACGCCCCCTCTGCGTTTACTCTCATCCGCCGCTTCCATGAATG
>DATHFS010000571.1:0-3256 GCA_035317975.1 Cyclobacteriaceae bacterium
GCCGGAGGAAAGTCCGGCCTTCATTCAAGATCAGGTAGCATTAAATAATCCACGATGCCTACCGACCCGGAAACCTGCAGTCAGCAACCGATTATTTGGTCTCGCTCCACGGCGGGGTGATCCCGTTCATCCTGGAATAGGCGATCAATTGTCCCAGGTGCTCGTTGGAATGGGAAAGGGCAATCAAGATAGAGGACATGTTTGTATACTCTCCCGGAAATGGGAATTCGACTTTTGTGGCCAGGGCGCCGTCCTTTGTGTTTTTGACAGCATTGATAATCACCTCGTACGATTGCTTGAGGGCGGCTGTAATTTCTTCCTTGGTCTTGAGGTCCTTTTCGATAGTCTCCATTTTTACGCCGTCCGGGATCTTAGCACCCAGTTTCGAAGCAAAGAAATAATTTGCAGAAACGATGTGTGCAAATACTTCTGCAAAAGATCGCACTGCGCCGGTTTGCGGAGACCACGTATACTTCTCGGCTGGTATCGCAGAGGCCAGCTGCATCACTCTGCCGGAGACAAAGGAAAGAGATCCGGATGTTTCTTTTTGGACCAGACCCTGACTTAACCCTGTTAAGCAGATCAGAAAAGCGGCGATAGTTAAAAGATTTTTCATGTCGGTAGTGGTTGGTTGATGGTATAATGGAGAAATAAGGCTGCATAATTAAGAAAGAATCAGCAGTCTTGCAACACCGGAACCGGACACAGCTATGTCATTTACGGACGGACCGAGGATCATTTAAGTTGTAAACATTTCAAAATCCGTTTCGGATTTCTGTTTTCAGATTGGCAAACTATTTGTTCAGCAAAGGTAGATTATTTCAAAACGCCTTATGAAAAGACCTGCTGAATTAAAACTGGCAATATGCCTTGCGCTCCTCGCCTTCAACGTGACGGTCAGCGCACAAATCCAATATAATTTACTGCAGATGCTCAAGGAAGGTCAGATGATCACCGTACCATCCCACGAGACTAAGATTCTAGAGGACAGTAAAAAAGAAGCGATCACGACGAAGGGAATAGTCTGGCTGAAGGGCGTCACATTTAAACAAGGTACTATCGACATCGACCTGCGTGGGAAGAATGTATTTTTGAAAAGTTTCCTGGGGATTGCCTTTCACGGCATCGATACGATTACCTGTGATATTTTGTACTTCCGTCCCTTTAATTTCCGGCATGAAGATACATTGCGAAGGAAGTGGTCGGTGGCGTATATGAGCCTTCCGGATAATAACTATGCAAAACTGCGCAAGGAACATCCTTTGGTTTATGAGAACTCGGTGAACCCAGTCCCTGAACCGGATCAGTGGTTCCACGCCACCATTGTAGTAAAAAATAAAAAGCTAAGTGTTTATGTCAACCAGTCCCCCCACCCTTCGCTGGAAGTCACGCTGCTCAACGAGCGACCCGATGGACTTTTCGGTTTATATTCAGATGGGTTAACCAATGATTTTGCGAACCTGAGTATAACGCCGATAAAATGATTCATCCGCCGACTTGAAAATTTGGCCTTGATTCTTATGAAGGCCCCCCTAGCTCACCGAAAAGGTCACGGCGAACACCACGAACCACGGCGGACACGGCGAAAATTTTGAAAGGTCACGTTGCGATCCAGAAGCTATCAGGATGGTTCGCCGTATTCCCGGGTCTACCCTGTTTCTCTTCAAAAAAAGTCGGATTAATGGATAACGACCTCTTCCATCCTTTCTCCTACGATAACCTTTCCGATCTTGCGTTCACCAACGAACAAGATCAGTCGTGATACGATGGTGGTTGCCGATAGGATCATTACAATGGGTAGAATGGTCTGCGTATTGATAATGCCTATGACACTGGAAACCAGGGCGGCAATGCCGATTTGGGCGCATCCGATCAGTGCCGACGCGCTGCCCACATTCTTTGTAAACGGTGCTAACGCCAGGGCCGAAGCATTTGGGTTGATCACACCGACGCAAGCCACCTGGGTGAAAAACAACGCCACGGTCAAATAGAGTCCGCTTCCCTCCCACGCTGCCACCAGAAACACCAATGCAGAGATCACCTGGATCGTCAGGACCGTACGAAACAAGATTGGACTCGGATAACGCCGAACCAGCAGGATGTTCAACTGGCTGGCCCCGATAAACCCTATGGAAATTAACGCAAAAATCCCACCGTAAGCCTGCGGTCCAATATGGTAGATCTCCATGAAAATGACTGGCGACCCTGCCACATAGATGAAGAGTGATGCAAACGACAATGCCCCGGAAAGCGTATAGGTATAGAACTGAGGCTGCCTGGCGATGGCGATGAACATCCTGATCATCGGTCCTGCCTTCAGCGATATTGTTGGATCAGGAGCGTGTCCTTCCGGTAAAAAGAAAAAGACCACGGTAAGCAGGAACCCTGCGATGATAGCAAGGATCAGGAAGACCCAGGTCCAGCCAAAGGTTACGGTAATAAAGCCACCGAACGTGGGCGCCAGAAGCGGCGATAATCCCAGGATAAGGATGAGCATCGAAAATATCTTCACGCTTTCATCTGCTGCGAAAAAATCGCGAACCATGGCCATGGCTCCTACCCATGCAACACAACCTCCGGAAGCCTGAAGGAAGCGGAGCGCTACCAACGCCTCGACGGAAGTAGTCTGCATACAGGCGAGGCTTGCTACCAGGAACGTGGTCAGTCCAATGTACAACGGTCTCTTGCGGCCAAACCGGTCGAGCAACGGTCCGTAGAGCAGCTGGCCGAAGGCGAGGCCTATGAAATAACTGGAGACCGAAAGCGCGACGCGCGCAGGCGTCGTTCCGAAGTCGTGTGCAATTTGCGGAAACGCAGGCAAGTACATGTCAATTGAAAAAGGGCTGAGTGTCATGAGTGCGCCCAGGATGAGGATGATATAGCGCTTATCCGGAAGAGTTGAATTTGGCATAAGCGGCAAAGATAATCCGAAATCAGATTAGTAGAAAAATGAAATGGAAATTTAGCAGCTAACTTGCTCCGCCGTGTGCCAGGATGTCTTTTACTGCTTTGGACGGGGTATTTCTTCTGCCCGCCGTGGTCCGCAGTTCAGACAATTGTTAAGAGACTCTGACAAACCCGGCTTTCTCATCATTCTTATCTTTTATAATTTTAAAATTATCAAGGAGCACATCTTTCACCTTGACGCCTGATTCGGAAGTCCAACAGGCTTGCAATACCAAACAAAAAACAACGGATACAAAAATTAGTCTATAAAAAACTGATGCTACTTTTTTATTTTTTGATTCCAACAAAC
>DATHFS010000572.1:0-2719 GCA_035317975.1 Cyclobacteriaceae bacterium
CATCGACTACATAGCGGAGCAAAAGAACAACGCCAACCCATTTTTTCTTTATCTCGCCTACAATGCACCCCACTTCCCTGTCCAGCCTCCCGAAGAATGGATGGCAAAAGTAAAGGCCCGCCAACCCAATAGCACCGAAACAAGGGCAAAACTGGTTGCCTTGATTGAGCATATGGATGATGGCATTGGTAAAGTGATAAAGGCGTTGAAAGAAACAGGCGCATATGACAATACCCTGATCGTTTTTATGAGTGATAATGGAGGGTTCCTTCCCGACAACGCTAACAATGGTGACCTGCGCGATGGTAAAGGGAGTATGTATGAAGGAGGCATCCGGGTACCTGCATTTTGCGTATGGCCCAACCACATTCAACCGGCAGCCGTATCTCTACAACCTGCCATAACGATGGATATCTATCCTACTCTGTCAGAAGTTGCGGGTATCACCATCCGCCACAAAGTGGATGGCATAAGTTTACTGAATGTGCTTCTGGGTAAGGTGAAGAACCTTCCCGAAAGGCCATTGTTCTTTACCCGCCGGGAGGGGAATCTAAAATTCGGGGGTGAAACAATCCAGGCCGTCATCAACGGCGATTGGAAGTTGCTCCAAAACAGTCCGTTTGAACCGTACCAGCTATATAACCTGCATGAAGATCCTAAAGAGGAGCGAAATTTAGTGAGCGCGGAATTGGAGCAGTATAAAAAACTGCAACTGATGCTCATTAGCCAACTCCAAAAAGGCGGCAGCATACCCTGGCAGAGACCGGAGAAGCAAAACCAGGAGGAGCGATGATAACTATAAGAACCATCGTGTACAGCACATTTATAACCTTGGTGCCTACGTTTTTTCCCAAGGTTGCGCTTTCACAGGGCGTCCCATCGGTCAAACCTAATATCGTTATCATTCTCGCCGATGACATGGGATGGGGCGATGTTGCACTAAACGGAAACCCCTACAACATCGCTACACCCAACATGGAGAAAATTGCGAACCAGGGTGCGCGCTTCGACCGTTTTTTTGTGAGTCCGCTGTGCGCTCCTACCCGTGCAAGTTTGCTTACAGGCCGATACCACCTGCGGACCGGCGTGGCCAATGTTACCGGGGGGTTGGAAACGATGCGTACAGAAGAAGTGACGTTTGGAGAAATATTCAAAGGTGCGGGCTATGCAACAGGGTTATTTGGAAAATGGCACAACGGCGCCCACTATCCCCAGGATCCAAATGGACAAGGTTTTGACGAATTCTTTGGCTTTTGTGGCGGGCACTGGACCAATTATTATGATACACACTTGCAGCACAATGGCAAGGCGGTGCAAACCAAAGGGTACATCACGGACGTACTCACGGACGCGGCGTTAGGTTTTATCGAAAAGAACAAAGCCCGTCCATTCCTGTGCTATATTCCTTACAATGCGCCACACGGCCCGTTTCAGGTAGGTGATAAATACTTTGCTAAGTTTAGGTCCAAAGGGGTAAATGAAAGGGACGCGGCTATCTATGGCATGGTAGAAAATCTTGATGACAATATTGGCCGTGTGTTGCAAAAGCTCGATGAACTTAACTTGAGTAAAGGCACGATCGTCATTTTCCTTACCGACAATGGGCCAAACTCCAATCGGTACAATGGCGAGATGAGGGGCAAAAAAGGGGCGGTTGATGAAGGAGGCGTTCGCGTTCCGTTCTTCATTCGGTGGCCAGGAAAAATCAAAGAACAGACTGTAATAAAACAGCTGGCCGCCCACATCGACGTGCTTCCAACGTTAGTAGAATTAACCGGGATTGCCAAACCTCAAACCCTGCCATTGGATGGTCAAAGTCTTTTGCCCCTTCTGCAAGGAAAACCGGTTGGGTGGGCAGAAAGAAATATCTACACACATGTACTCAAAGATACCGACAAGGCCATCAAACCTTTTCCCGGGGCGGTGCGCACGCCACAATACCGCTATATCCGTGGCAATGAATCCGACGAGTTATATGATATGGTTTCTGACCCCGGCCAGAAAACAAATATTGCTTCTGACCGACAAACTGTTGTCAGCACGTTCAGAGACCAGTACGATAAATGGTTTGCAGAGGTCACGCAAAAAAAGATCTATCCTGAAATCACCGAAGTGGGCTATAAGCAAGCGCCCATTACGGAATTATTTGCTCCTGACGCTGCCAAAAAGGGCTCTATAAAATATTTTGCCAAAAATGGCTTTGCGCACGATTGGTTTACAGGCTGGCAACAAGATGCTGATTCTGCCATCTGGAATATCGAAGTAGTGGAAGATGGAAATTTTGAAATACAATTGAAGTACAATTGCACGGAAAGTTTTTTGGGAAGTGTCCTCCAGGTAAACATTGATGGTGAGAAGACACAAATGAATGTTCAGGTCCCGTTCACCGGCAAAGTATACCCAAGCCCCGACAGGGTAACGCGTATTGAAGCATATGAGAAAGACTGGGCCATGTTGGACATGGGAACCCTGCATCTGTCAAAGGGCCGGCACAACGTGGTCGTTAGAAAGGGAGCCGGGAATCCCACATCTCCATTCGAATTAAAATCGGTCCTTATTCAAAAACTATAGCAATTAAAATTTATGAGACGCAACGTAGTGTGGCTGGTACGGTTAATGGTAGTGGTTTCTCCTTTTCTTGCCGCGGGACAAAATGCAGCGGTCAGGCAGGAAAACGGTTCATTAAAACTGATCAAGACCGGCAGTGGTAAACCAAGGA
>DATHFS010000573.1:0-14687 GCA_035317975.1 Cyclobacteriaceae bacterium
CACCGATAGCGATCGGGGCAAACCTTGAGGTAAAGCAACTTATTGAAAAGGCAAATAATCTTTCTCATGCCCTGGTCTTTCCTTTTCGATCCAATTCGGCTGAAGTGCTGAAGTGGATCATCGGTCAAACTCCAAACTGGAAACCAAAATATTACCTGGCGTTGATCTATTGGAGCCGGGATGATCGATCCCGTGCGAAGGAGCTCTTCGCACAGTGCGGCGAACCGGACTTTGCGCCGTTCTATGCAAGCCGTGCCGCCTTGCTCAACAACGAGACCTATGCCGCCGATATCAGGAAAGCAGCTCAGCTTGATCCAAACCAGTGGCGGTATGGCAAATTGCTGATTCAGCATTTGATAGAAAAGAAAAATTACGGGGAAGCCCTCGCCACCGCGAAACAATACCATACCCGTTTTCCCCGGGACTTCCGTCTGAGCATGGTGTTGGCCAATACCTTGCTGCTCAATAACCAAATCAAAGCCTGCATTGAATTACTGGACCAAACTACCATCCTTCCCTCCGAAGGAGCCACCGATGGCCGGCGGCTTTATCACGAGGCATGGCTGATGCAGGCTGTGGACCAACTTCACTCCAAAAATTATAAAGGCGCTTTGATCTCAATCAACACGGCGCGGCGTTGGCCTGAATCCATGGGCTCGGGAAAACCTTATGATGAAGACATCGATGAGAGACTGGAAAATTATCTCGATGGAATTTGCTATGAGAAAACGAAAAATCCGGACCAGGCGAAGAAGAAATGGAACGAAATCATCTCTTTCAGGAAGGACGGGAATAATGTCAACACCCTGATCACGGCGTTGGCACTCAGGCAAACCAACCGGAATGAAGAAGGAGAAAAGTTACTTTCGGAATGGGTACAAAAGGAACCGGGCACCAAGTTGGCGCGCCGGTGCACCGAAGTCTACCACGGCACCAGGCCGGACGGCGATGTGGAAGGCGATACCAACTATCGCGTCATTCGGAAATTCCTCTTTCCCCAATGATTTAATTTATGTATTTCTTTGTGCCCGTCGTGGTTCTTCGTGTTCTTTGTGACCCTGTATTAGCAATCGCAAGAGTTCGCAATCGCAAGGTCACAAAGAACACAACGAAGTTGCATTGCAAAGTTATTTGAACCGTGAAATTCTAAAATCGTATGAAAAAACTAATTCCTTGTTTATTCCTATTTTTCCTGCTTCATGAAGTCCATGCCGTCGGTGACCGCACCGATTTTGAGAAACATTTCAAGCTCGTTCCTCAACCCCAAAAAATTGAGGTCTTTACCGGGAAAGGGATCCCCTACAATTTTCTCCAGGCGATTTTTTTGGATGGAGCCTTCCCCAGACCCGTCCTGTACGGAGCGTTAAAATCATTGCCGCTCGCAGACAAAGCTGGCCCGGGAGTTTTGGTACTGACGCTGGCGGAAAGCAGTGGTCTCCCCGATTCACAGGAAAGCTATAGCCTCGAGATCAGGGAGGATGGGGTAATCATTCATGCCAAAGGCCAGGCCGGGTTATTTTATGGCTGTCAGACGCTCCTGCAATTATTGGAGGATTCACGTGATCAGCAAATAACCATTCCCCTATGCCGGATCACAGACTACCCCGACATCCCTTACCGTGCGATTCATTTGGATCTGAAACATCATCTTGATGCCGGGCACTATTATTATGACATGATTGATCGGTTGGCCGGATTGAAAATAAATGCCATCATCGTGGAGTTTGAAGATAAGCTCCGATACCGGAAAGCTCCGCTCGTCGCGGCCAGCCATGCGATCACCGTGGAAGAATTTGCTGCCATCAGCCGGTATGCCAAAGACCGAAATGTTGAGATCAGCCCCCTTGTGCAGGGATTGGGCCATGCCTCTTTTATTCTAAAGCATCCCGAGTATAAAAAGTTAAGAGATAACCCGGCTTCGGACTGGTCATTTGATCCCCTGCTCCCCGAAACGTACGATCTGCAGTTCTCGCTGTATGAAGATGCCATCGCCGCTACACCCTATGGAAAATATTTGCATGTGGGAGGAGACGAAGTGGGCGATTTAGGTCAGTCGGTTCTATCAAAGAAATCGGGCTTGAAACCGATGCAGTTGCAGATGCAGTGGCTGAAGAAAGTTTGTGAATTTGCCCGGAGCCACGACCGCATTCCTATTTTTTGGGATGATATGGTCTTTAAGTTAGCAGGGCTTTATGAAACAACGTATGATTCGGGTATTCCATTGGCGAAAGTTGAGGAGTTATGGAAAGAAAAAAGTCACCTCCTGGACGAGAATAGTGCCCTCTTCCCAAAGGAATGTGTCTATATGCGGTGGAATTACGACACGCCTGACTTACCCGGCAATCATAAGGCGCTGGAATGGTATAAAACCCATCATCTGAAGGTAATGGCAGCCACTTCTGCACAGACGCAGTGGCCGATGCTTCCGCGCGATAAATCAAACTTTCAGCCAATAAAGGATTTTTGCAGGATAACGTCTGAAAATAAGCTCGATGGGATCTTGTGCACGGGATGGGATGATAGCTCACCTCATTTTGAAACCTATTGGCGTGGATTTTACAATTTTGCTTTTTTCAGCTGGCACCCTGAAGATGCCAGCGCCGATGACGTGCAGGCCAGGTTCCGCCAACGTTTTTATACCCCGGCCGTTAGTGATTCGTCCTTTGAATTTCAGAATTCGTTGGAAAAGGCTCTTGCGTTCTGGGAGACGGCCTTGATTGAAAAAGGGCATCGCACCAATTATCCCCGGCACATTGATCTGATCGGGTTGCCCGATCCGTCAAAACCGGGGCAATGGGCTAACCAGTACAGCAAGAGAATAGCCGGAGCCAAAGAGGCCGTATTGAATTATGAAGGTATAAAGAAGAAAATAGAGAAGTCGGAGAAATTGGCATTGCGCAATACGTATTCGTTAGCCCTGATGCGGGAGATCAATGAGTTGCAGATTTATCCTGCCAAGCTTTTGCTGCTTTTGGAAAAATATGACAAAACCCCTGAGTCAGGCAAGCCGGCCGTCCGACAGGAAATCAAAAAACAAGTTGATGATTTTAGTCGATTGCGACAACAGTATGAAACGGTTTTCACTCAAACGCGGATATTGACGAATCCGGATGATTACATGCTGGATGGAAATCAACACGCGCATTTGGCGAATGCCACGAATAGCAGCGATTGGATGTATGTTTTCGAACTCGCGATGAACAACAAGATTAATAATTGGGTATCAATTAGCGGTAATCGGTGATCGGTAATCGGTGATCGGTAATCGGTGATCGGTGGTTGAGTCTAATCGACAAGGTTCTTCACTACCGATTACTGATTACCGATTACCGGTCACCGATCACCCTCTCCCGGTCATACACTATCCTTCCAGCGATCATCGTCAACTCCACACGGATATTCTGGTCAAAAATTACGACATCGGCATCCATGCCCGCTGCCAGGGAACCCTTCTTGTTGGACACTTCCAGAATGCGTGCCGGAGTGCGGGTAATCATTCGGACTGCATCAACGAGGGGAACGTCTGCCATGGACACCATCGTTCTCACAAGCCGGTCGGCTGTGGCAACACTGCCGGCAAAGGAGGTCCGGTCCGGCATCTTAGCAACGCCGTCTTCGACAATAACTTTCAATCCGTTCTGAACATGCCCCAGCATACTTTCGCCCGGCGGCATTCCGGCGGCGCGCATCGCATCCGTGATTAACGCCGTTCTGTCGGCGCCTTTGATCTTATACACAAGTTTGAGCAGGGGCGCGGGAAGGTGAATGCCATCGGCAATAATTTCCACATCCATTTCATCAATGATAAAAGCGCTCTCGATTACTCCCGCATAACGGTACGCGTTTCGTCGCGTAACCCCCGACATGGCCGAATACAAATGAGTCGCCAGCGAGTATCCATTTTCAAATGCTTCCAATACTTCTTCGTAAATCGCATCGGTATGGGCGACGGCAGCGAGGACCCCCTTTGATCTCAAGTACCGTCCAAATTCTATCGCTCCCTTTAATTCCGGGGCAACGCTCCATCGCTTGATAAAGGGGGACCGGGACAATATCTCTTTGTATTCCGACGGATCAGGATCCCGTATGTAACGAGGGTCTTGCGCCCCGCGTTGGTTCATGGCAAAATAGGGACCTTCCATATGCATTCCGAGAAATTGGGCCCCCTGTGTATTTTTCCGGTTCGCTTCCTCATATGCAGATAAAGTTTGCAACAATTCCTCTTTGCTGCCGGATAAGGTAGTGGGCAACATCGCCGTCGTGCCGTATTGAGCATGCAGTTCCGCAATTTTCAGAAAGGCGGTTTCCGTGCCATCCATAAAATCATGACCTCCTCCTCCATGCACATGGATGTCAATAAAACCGGGAGCCACGTATTTTCCTTTTGCATCGATTTCGATGGCATCTCCGAAGTCGGCATTTCCCTCGCTTACAGCAGCAATGGTATTTCCAGTCACGAGAATACATCCATTGGGAATTATTCTGTAGGGTGTTATTATTTTGCCATTATAAATTTTTAATCGCTGCATAAATCCCGGGCTTTAAACCTTAAACCGAAAGAGTCCATCTTCTTATCCGATGGCCCTGAAATGCATAAAACATAAGATAAAGATAGCAGGGAAATAATACCCAGTATGCCTCCCGGACAGTCGAGGCATCGGCAACGTATCCATAGAAAAGGGGAACGATCGCATTGCCGCACAGGCCCATGATCATTACCGACGCGCCGAGTTTTGTAAATCTTCCCAACCCATCCAGCGCCAGGGGCCAGAGGCCGGCCCAAACCAATGAATTGGCTAAACCCAACAAGACGACAAACCAGATGGAAATATCCGCAGAATGGCCCAGAAAGGTAACTTGTCCTTTCGCGTAGATGATCAACAACGTCAGGCTGGCTCCCAATAGGGTACATACTCGCAACGCATTGACCTGACTGATCCATCGCGGGATACAAATAATCCCGAGTATATATCCGCATATAGTCGCAAACAGGGTGTAGGACGGAAATACTTTCGCTTCCAGCAAATTAATGTGCATGGAATTGGCATAGCCGATGATAGTATCAATGGCAATCACCTGAGTCCCTACATGAAGGAAGATACTGACTGCCCCCAGGATTAAATGCGGAAATTGAAATATGCTTTTTTTATCTGCGTTAGCGGTGGCCACTTCTGCGCTCTCCTGTTCGGTATTGATTTCAGGGAGTGGAGAATAACGAACCATCAGGCCCAATCCGAGTAACACAGTTCCTACACAGGAATAAGGAAAGATGACTCTTCTGATCAATTCATCCAGGGCTGTATTTTTCGCGGCTTCATTCATCGTGCCCAATTCTCTGAATAGATCCGTGTCGGTAGCCTTGAGTATCACTGCGGCGAACAAAAGCGGTGCAAGGATACCGGCCCCTTTATTACAAATGCCCATGACACTGATTCGCTGTGCTGCCCTTTCCTTTGGGCCAAGGACAGTTATGTAGGGGTTGGCTGCAGTTTGAAGTACGGCCAATCCGGCCCCGATCGTAAACAGACCCAATAAAAATACTTCATAGGTTCTTGTCAACGCCGCTGGGACAAAAATAAAAGCTCCGGTCGCCATCGCCCAAAATCCCACCATCATTCCCTTCTTGAATCCGAGTCTTTTTAATAGATAGGCCGATGGCAGAGACATGACAAAATAGGAAATATAGAACGCAAACGTAACGAGGTACGACTGGAAATTGCTAAGCTCACAGGCAATCTTGAAGTAAGGGATAAGAATGGCGTTCACCCAGGAGACAAATCCGAAAATAAAAAACAGAAGTCCGATGATGAGTATTGAAATAAACGATTTCCGATTGCTTAAAGAACTGACATCAATCGTCGCGACTGCAGTTTTACTCATATCTTTTACCACTTCGTTTTCAGAAACCGAACTTTGAACTTTAAACCAAAAACGTTAAACTATGAATTATTTTAGTAAATTATCAAACTATGACACCTTCCCCAACAAACCCAACAGGAGAACGGCTTCTTTCCCTTGACTTTTTGCGTGGATTGATCATGGTAACACTCATGACCGGGGAGACGGGGTTCTTCCAGAAATGGTATCACGCGGCCCCCGGTTCATTCACTCAGTTGCTTGCAAACCAGTTTGAACATTCCGTCTGGCGTGGCCTGCACTTTTGGGATGTCATACTTCCCGCCTTTATGTTGATCGCAGGAACGGCCATGGCCCTTTCTTATCACAAACAACAGCAACTGCTACATTATACATGGACACAATCCTTCTCAAAGGTACTAAAAAGAAGCTTTTGGCTGCTTTTCTGGGGTGTCTTAATTTATTCCGTCCGCGATCAGCACCTGAATTTTCAGCTTAGCAATGTGCTGACGCAACTGGCGTTCACCACCGTGATCGCTTTCCTTGTTATCCGGAAGCCAGTGTGGTGGCAGTTGACGGCGAGTTTCTTCTGCCTTCTCATCCCTGAATTGATGGCACGGTTCACCCACTTGCCTGATTTTGATCAGCCCTTTGTACAGAACCATAATTTTGGCGCTTTTATCAATCAAAGCTTGTTTATCAAACTGGATGATGCCCACAAGACAACCTTTATCAATTTTATTTCCAGCGGTGCCCATACCATCTGGGGACTTATGGCGGGACAATTGCTCTTGAGTAGCAAAAGTGCGAAAGTAAAATTTGCTTCTCTTGTTGGATTCGGTATCCTGATCCTGGTTGCCGGATTCGTGCTTGATGGGACCGGGGTTACGCCCATGCTCAAATGGATTTCAACCAGTTCATTTGTTCTGGCCACCGGCGGAATCACCCTTATTATTCTGGCGTTGTCCTATGAATGGATAGACGTACGCAAACATCAAAACAACCTGAAATTCTTTACCATTGTCGGGATGAATTCAATATTCATCTATCTCTTTTTTATTTTTATCGGCGATAAATGGCTCAACGGATACATGGATGTCCTGTGTGGTGGATTATTAAACCTGGCCGGTGTTCCTATCGAAGTCGGAACTACGATCAGTTGCCTCGTGGTTTTTGCGATAGAGTGGTACTTGTGTTATTTTCTGTACAGGAAGAAGTTGTTTTTCAAGCTTTGAGTCCTGTCGTAGGCATTTTACGTCCGCTTCTAATTTCGGGGCTGCTCCGCCGTTTTGCACGAACGATTGTCATGCTGTCCGTAATTTGTCCTGCTACCTCACCGGTCGGTCCATGCACTGTTCAGACGTTCTTCAGACGTTGTTCAGAGGCCCTTCAGAGGCCTTCAGAGGTTCTTCAGAGGTTGGTCAGAAGCTCTTCAGAAGTCTTCAGACGTTGCTCAGACGTTGACCATACCTTGAACAGACACGCTTCGCTCGCCGTTCGCTAATTCGACGTTCATCATTCACTTGTTTTACCGCCATCCCGGGCTTTTTTTTGGGATTCTCAATCGGGTGGTTTCTGAATCAAGTCGCCTGCCATTCATCGTGACAACTATGTATACCGAAAATAACTCTTTGATGAACAATTCACCAGGCCATGACCTATGCACTTTTTTGTAGCGCGTGCACTAACCCGAACGTCGTAAGTAGTCGGCCATTTTGAAAATTTTCGTTCCGTGAAATGCCTTCAATTCTAATAGGTCGTTGTCTCCGGTTAGTAAATAGTCGGCCTTGGAATCTTTTAATAAGGAAAGTATGAAGTTGTCAAAGGTTGGTGTCGATGACAATTCGGTCAACCTTTTTTACCATACCTTTTTCCGCGGACCAGTTCTACTTCTTTCGTGATTTCCCGCAACGATGGAGTGTCTTTATTCCTTCTCAGTCGATACAATAGATTCTGAAATGATTTCATCGGACTCTTATCCTGAATGTTGATAAGGTTTAAGTCGGCCAACTCCTTCAGGATCTTCTTTGCCTTTTTGTTAACAATCTCAATTCTAAGCGTTTCCATCATTCAAATATACGATTCTTAGTTCAAAATGTCTTATCCCGGATTTCCTGGGCATTCACTGCAACATTATTAGCCAATGTCAGCAAAAGGCAAACCTGAGACATTCGGATAAAATTGCTTTACCAAGATAAAAATAAACAAAAGAGGGCAAATGACTTATAGCTTCTTGGGTCGGCCCGTCAGTCAACTATTTCCAAGCAACCCAAGTCCGTGTCGTTGGTGAATTCAGCAATTTGATCAGCCTTCTCCCGGAGAAGCCTTTCAACATTTTTCGTGGCACAATTCCCCGATCTAATCCAAATTAGCTTCGGCGGCTGTCCCTCGGTTAGACTGAATTCATAAAAATCAGAGTCAAATGTCACGATCACGAAACCTTCTTTCTTTGCCAAGTCCCAGATGTCTCGATCTGATTTGTTTATTAGTCCGAGGTTGCTGACATGTTTAGTTCCCGGAAATTTGGGTTCAAGTTTCTTAACAAGTCGAAAGGAGATATTCTGATCCAGCAGCAGCTTCACGAAGCAAAGCGAATTCGATGTTCTCGGTCCGCCGCAAAAGAAAGGCAGGCGTTGATTTGTTCGTCAGTCAATTCAGGAAAATCCCCAATAATGTCCTGTTTCGTCATTCCATTAGCCAACCAGTTCAAGACATCATAAACGGCGATACGCGTCCCTTTAATGCATGGCCGTCCAAACCGCTTTTCCGGAACTATTTCGATGAATTGGTTATAGTTCATAAGCCAAATCTACTCAAATTTTTGATCAGGGCATGCCCCACACCTAATGGCTACTGCTCAAGACTAAGGACCATGGACTAGACTAGGGACTAAGGCCCCGGCACCAGTCGATATACCTTCCCATCCGGCTTCATGACCAAATACAGTTCCCCCTTCGCGTCCCTGCCGAATCGCATATCGGCCCGGTTATACTTGGCGAGTTCCACGAGGGTCGTTCGTGCTCCACCCATGGAAATGCCCCACTCTTTGATGGGCGCCTGACTTCCTAGTTTGATATCAGCCATTTCCACATAAAAAAGTCTGCCGGCATTGATGTCTCCAAAAACGAATTTCCCGGTCAACTGGGGAATCGACGTACCCGAATATTCAAAACCGCCCGACATGGCAATCCCTTCATCGTGATCAAACTGCGCGACCGGATAGCTAACATGGTAGATCGAATCATCCGCAGGAAGGGCGTAGACTACGTCAATGTTTCCACGAATAAGAAACGTTCCCTCGCGGATCGGCCAGCCGTGAAAATGACCGGGCTCGACGAGGTACAATGATTCAATATTGCGCTGGCCAATGTTGCCAACAAACATCTGCCCTGCCTTGCTCCAACTAATTTTATGCGGATTCCTGAATCCGGTAGCATACACTTCCCGCAGCCCTTTTCCCTTTTCGGTTTTGCTAAAAGGATTGTCAACGGGAATACCATATTTACCATTGTCGCTGTTCCGTCCCGATGGATTGATCCGCACTACTGTCCCCCATATCCGTTCCGGCTTTTGCGTAGGTAAGGGGTAGTGCTCCTCCACACTCCCTCCATCCCCTACACCGATGTACAACAGGCCATACTCCTTATCTCCCGGACGGGCAAAAGGGTTAAAGTTAATATCCTGAACCCCGTGAATGCCGGTGACCATGTTTACCCGAAAAAGCTCGCGGCCTTCACCGGAAAATGGCGATGAAGCCGGTTGTTTTGTTTTCCATTCTGTCAGTACCCATTGCACCGTCACCGGAATGGAATCCGCATAACTAAAATCGGCCTTTCCTGAACCAGGCGCCTCGGTGTGGGTGGTGTACAAGAGTCCGTTTTTTGCAAACTCCGGATGAAAGGCAAAGCTGCCAAATCCTGTAGCGAGTCCGGGTTGATTGATAAAATGAGGCCGCAGCTTGGCCATGTCCATGTAAACCACAGGCTGATTTTTCTGGAGTTCATATAGTTTGCCGCGCAAGTCCACCACAAACAAGTTGCCCGTGTTGGGCTGAGGAGCCAGTTTGGTGATCCGGGTAAACATGGGTTTGTCAGAGGACGCAGGTATCTGTGCGACGAGTTCCAGGCCCACCACCAGACCGGAAAGAGGTATAGAATCGGGGATCGGATCCTTTAATTCTGTGCCATCTCCTTTTTCCGGTCTTCGCTCCTGTACCTTTTTAGTGTGAAGAAAAGCAATGATCGAATTGACCTGCTCGTCGGTGTAATAGTCGAAGGAAGGCATGATCGTCTTAAACCGCTCCACTAACTTCCTGGCGCGTTCATCACCGGCGTCAATGATCCCTTTCGGGCCCTTTATAAAATTCTTTATTTGTTCGGCGGAAATTTCAGCAGTTAATCCGGACAAGCGCGGGCCGATGCCGTCCTGCCTGAACGTGTGGCAAGCGCTGCAATTCTGGCCGAATAGGTCTTTCCCTTTGGCGATAGTCACCGAGTCGGTAGCGATGGAACTTGTATCCGGTGAGGATTTAGTAGTACAGGCGTTGAAATAAAAAGAAAGAGAAATGAAAATAAGGCCAGCGGAGATAAAGTGAAGTTCTTTTTTCATACTTACGTTTTTGAAGAAACTGGTTTGTGATCCTGACTCAGCAGGGAGGAAGACGCAGCGTCGAGAAAAAGGGTGCACCGCGCGTGGGATTGCAATATACTGGCCGGAAACAAATTACTGATGGGATGCTCCACACAGTCTTTTACGGCCTTTGCTTTTCTTTTATCGGGTACGGAACATATAATTTGTTTTGATTTCAGGATTTGTTTTACAGACATGCTGATGGCCCGACGGGGCACTTCTTCAAACGACGTGAACCATCCTTCTCCCAACTGCTGCTTCCTGCAGGCCTCGTCCAATGCGACAATGAGGTAGGGAACTTCCGTTTCAAAATCCGCCGGAGGGTCATTAAAGGCGAGATGGCCGTTTTCGCCAATCCCAACCAATGCCACATCGATAGGATGTTGTGTGATCAGCGCTCCCAGCCGATTGCATTCCGCCTGGGCGTCCTTTTCACCATTTATTAAGTAGGCGGCTTTCAGGGCAGGGACCTTTGACAAAATTCGCTCTGTCAAATATTTTCGAAAACTGGCGGGCGCCGTGATGGGCAAACCGATGTATTCATCAAGATGAAACATGACCACTTTTCTCCAATCGATCTCCTTTTCGGCGATCAATTGATTGAGGGTTTCAAACTGGCTGGTCCCGGTAGCCAGGATGATATTGGCACTCCCCTTTTTTGCAATTGCTTTACGAATCAATTCAGCGGCGGTGGATCCGGCAGCCTTTCCTAATTCGATTGGGTCTCGTGATATATTGATCTCCACTGGAAAATTTAAGATTTCAGATTTAAAATTTAAAATTAGTGAGGACCAATGTAGGAATTTATCGCCACGAGCCTCGCTGACTGTTGTTAGATTTTTACCTTGGTATTTCCTCCTTTTTGAAGAAAGACATCGACGGGTTGGTTGGTCTTCCAGAAACCGGATGTAAAGTCGGGGATGTCCACTGAATTGGAACGGCTCGCTACCGACTTTTCGCTCAGGGGTGCGATTGCGCTCCAGGCGGCAGCATCGTAGACATTAATGTCAAGTGGTAAACCATTTCTAAGACAATCGATCAATCTCCAATCCATCAAAAAGTCCATGCCTCCATGACCACCAATCTGTTTTGCCATTTCACCCAGTTTTTTCACAATCGGAGGCTGATACTTTTCTTCCAACGCCTTGAACTCCGGTTCCGTCAGCCAGCCTTCATGACTGGTGGAAATACGTCCGGGTTCAGGATATTTTTGGGCCGTGCCTTTTGTGCCGCTCACCAGGTGAATTCGTGAATAGGGCCGCGGAGAGGTGACATCATGTTGCAACATCATGGTCTTTCCTTTGTTGGTACGGATCGTGGTCGTGTTCATATTTCCACGGAAGCTTTTATTCTCAAACGGTTTATAGAAGGAATCTTTTTCCGCAAGTTCTTTGGCCATATTCCCCATCATAAAGTCATTGCTGGAAACCGAAACCAGAAAGTCCATTTTATCACCCCGGTTGATGTTCATTACCTGGGCAATCGGGCCCAGGCCGTGGGTGGGATATAAATTTCCGTTCCTGAAGTTCTCCTTCAACCGCCACAGATCATAATACTTATCCTTGGAGAAATTATCTTCCAGAAGATGATGAATGTAAGCGCCTTCCGCGTGCACAATCTCACCAAAGAATCCCTGCCTGGCCATGTTCAGTGTCATCAATTCAAAGAAGTCATAACAGCAATTCTCCAGGATCATGCAATGCTTCTTGGTTTTTTCGGATGTTTCAACCAACTGCCAGCACTCTTCAATAGTAACGGCAGCAGGAACCTCGGAGGCTGCGTGTTTCCCATGCTCCATCGCATAGACAGCCATGGGGGTGTGCAACTGCCACGGTGTGGCGATATAGATCAGATCAATGTCATTCCGTTCGCAGACTTTTTTCCATTCATTTTCATTTCCTGTATAAATCGTCGGATTGTGGGATGTATTTTCAAGCAACTTTTTTGCAGCCGCTGCTTTGTCGGGCCGCAAATCGCACAGCGCTTTAATTTCCACTCCATCAATTTTACTCATGCGCTTAACTGCCCCCGGTCCACGGTTGCCCAGCCCGATAAAACCGATTCGCACCGTGTCTATTTTGGGTGCGGCATATCCGCTCATATTAAAATCAGAATTTCGATCAGAATTTACAGAATGATCAGAATGATCAGAATTAAGACCGGAATGCGCTGCATGGCTTTTCAGCATGGGGGCGCCGACGAGACCGAGTCCCGCGAGGCCGGAGAGTTTCAGAAAATTCCTGCGATTACTTTTCATAGGTTACTAATTTTGTTATAAGTCATTGTTGCTTGCAGACCTGTCGGACGAAGTTTTTCGCAAAGCTGGTTCGCGGATTATTTCCCGCAGATTACGCAGATTTACGCAGAGCTGACGCGAGCAATCGATTCTGCGTAAATCTGCGGGATCTGCGGGAGATAATACCGGGCTTCTGCTGGAAATTTTTTCACGCTTTCAACCAACGATCAAACCATCCGAATGCCTCTGCTTGCATTTTTTTATCAAACTTGTGTGGTCCGGGGTAATATGAACATTTGAAGCGATCTGCCGCATCAGCTTTCTTAAAGACCTCGCCAAGAATACCTTCTGCCCTTTTCATTTCGGAAAGGGTGTACAATTCATCATCGCTATCATTCAGCACCAGGGTTGCCAGCGGCGCCCGCAATCCCAGGATCTCAGGAAAATCCAATTCATTGGGCAGAACAGGAACATACGTCATCCAGGTATGGGTAAACGATTTGTTGATAATGAAGTCCTTCCACGTAGTCATAAACCCAACACACACAGCGCACTTGATCCTGGAATCCAGTCCACCCATGAACGCCGTCCGCATTCCGCCGCCGGAGAGTCCGCCGCAGCCAATCCTGCTTGCGTCCACCTCTTTCCGGGCACACAAAATATCCAATGCAATCCTGTCTTCCGCAAAAAACACACCGGGCCAGGTTGTGCCGGCGCTGAACAACGACTTGGCCATGACATGTTCGTGTTCTCCGGCCCAGGTGTTATACGCTTTGATATTGACTGGATTTTCGGGATCCTGATCGGTGAGTCCATTCCGCATGTGTTCCGGAACATCCTGCATCATGACCCTGCGACTGGCAAAGGGGTGCGCATCGGAAACCAAAACAACATAGCCGCGTTTGGCAATTTCATTTGCCCAGGCAAAGCCTTCGTAATATTCCTTTTGATGGGCTTCCATCAGCGGATGCTGAACGGCAGTGTGCGTAATTTTGCGCGTTCCAAAATATTTGTTTCCACCATGATCATGAAAAGCAAGAATTCCCGGCAAGGGTCCTTTCTGATTGATGGGTTTCAACAATATCGCTTCGGTGGGTCGCCCATAAGGCAACTGCCAGCTTAGTTCTTCGATCTGAAGACCATCAAACGTTGACTGATTTCTTATCGTCACGGCTGGCATTCCCCCGATATCCGGAATAGCCAGTCGTTCGATGACACGTTTTTTAGCAGACTCCCTCCAACGGTCGACACTTGACCATTCCTTATTTCTGAATGAAAGCGATGGCAGCTTGCCTTCCGTCAGGGAAGCCGCCCAGGGACCGTACAGGCCAATGATACTGGAATTTTTGTCATCGGCGGAGCTTGTTATTGAAGACATGAAGCTTGATTTATTGTGATCCTCCGAACCGGAAGCAAATCCTTTCCATATACCGCCTCCCGCTATTCCCAGACCTGTCAGGGCCGAGTGCTTCAGGAATTCTCTTCTTTTATTCTTCATTTGATATCAATTTCCGGATAGACAACGATGAAGGGCGTAAAGTATATCGAGCGCAAAAGGTAGTAAATCCCCCTCTACATTCTAATGGGTTTTACACGAAACTTTGACTCGGGGTGTCTCCCGCGGAATCTCGGCATTGTCTCCCGCAGATCACGCAGATTTACGCAGAATCGATTGCTCGCGTCAGCTCTGTGGAAATCCGCATCTGCCAGCAGAAGCATCTCGCGTCGGCTGGGAAATAATCCGCAAACCAGCTCTGCGAAAATCTGCGCGATCTGGGGGAAACAAACTGCTAAATTATTTATAGTTTTACTCCATCATGAACCGAATCCTCTTCCTTACCCTGTTTATCGTTACAGCGTGCTCCGTCTCTGAGAAGAAAGAAATGAAAAAGCCGATACGACTCATCACCCTGGACCCCGGGCATTTCCATGCTGCCTTGGTACAGAAGTCGATGTATCCCATGGT
>DATHFS010000574.1:0-4483 GCA_035317975.1 Cyclobacteriaceae bacterium
TTGTTGATTTATGTATCAAGTTAGTTATTCTTACACAGATTTATCAACACATAGATACATAGGCACATAGGGCACATAGATTATTTGAGTTGAGGCTAAGTGCCTTTGGCTCTCCCTGATTGATTGTCCAGAAAGGGTGCAATGAAAATTAAATTTCAAAATAGCCAAGGGTACATAAGCAATATCAAATTTATACTCCAGGCGCTATGTGCCTATGTATCTATGTTCCTATGCGTTTTATAACCACCCCAATACTACTTACCCATTGCAGCACGTTGACAACCAGATTTAACGCAAACACAATTCTTAGTTAAAGCTTGAATAACCTGATGGTGGTAGTATCGCTATTTGGTTTGGCTTTATGGACAGAAAGAAGCGAATACTTTTAGTGGACGATGATCAGGATGTCCTGGAGCTTCTGGAGTATAATCTGGCCACGCAGGGCTACCGGGTAAAATGTGTGCTGGATGCCTCACAGGTAGTAAACGAGGCCTGTAAATTCAGTCCGGATTTAGTGGTGCTCGACATCATGATGCCCCAGGCCAACGGAATTGAGGTGTGTCGGTTGTTGAGGGGAGTTATCCGTTTTCAAAACGTTCCCCTGTTCTTTTTGACAGCAAAAACCGAGTCGACCCTCGTTCAGGTTGCCCTGGAAAGCGGAGGGGATGATCTGATTCATAAGATGATGGGTTTGCGCTCCCTCATTACGAAGATTAACTCGGTGCTGAAAGAAGGCTGGGTCATCCGGAAGCGCATGGAGAGACTCACACTGGGCATCCTTGTTTTAGACAGAAGGACTTCGTCAGTTCAGGTTGGCAAACGGAACGTTCCGCTGTCGATCAACGAATTTGAGTTACTTTATCTGCTTGCCCAAAATCCAACGAAAACGATCACCTCACAAAGCATCAAGAATCATATTTGGGGATCCGATATCTTTCATGTCGCCTCACCGATCGACGACCTTACCGAACGAATATCAAAAAAACTGGGAATGAAATGGATTACTGAAACGGAAGAGAATCAGTACAGGCTAAATTCGAAATTAATTTAATTTCCAGAGTGGAAGTCCATGATCTTGAGTTAAATGCCAACTCAAGACTGATTACTTAGAATATCCAGGAATTCCCGGAAGATACCATTTACAATGAAATTCAAACTCTCCTGTTCAGGCAGTTCGCTGCCCAGGTATTGATCCGGATTCCGAAGGATGCTTGACTCTGTACGGTCGACAAAAGCCCTCCAATCTTCATAGGACAATCTGTTCTTTTTGTCGATCAACATAGCCTTGATGGGATCCAACGTTGCGTTGAATTGCTCCTTGTACAGAACAATCTCAGGATTCATCTATTGGTCCAGTAAACATTTAATTAAACTTTTCAGTCTTCAACTTCCATTGATACGATACCGTGTCATAAACGGAAATCTCATTCGGCCACTGAACATACATTTTCATCTTCAAATACGGCTCCACCGTACCCTTTACCATTTCATCAAACAGGAACCCACCGCGCTTTTTAACCTCCTCTTCCGTCAGAAGGGGCGTAACAAATACCTCGCGAAAGTTGGTGAGCCGGTAAGATTGATTCATCTTGAAATGTCCTCCCACGCCTCGCTTTTCGTCTACTTTGGGGCCCGGACGAATGACATGAAAGTAATGCGTTCCATCTTCCGAGACGAAGTATTTATCGATGGAAAAACGGGGAGTCTGTAACAAATAGTAACTCCGGTGTTCAGGCTTAAATCGATCGTTCATGGAGGTGTAAGGGGGTGCCGTAAAAATATAAGCAACGATACTGGTTAGCACAGAGTCTTGCTCCGGGACACCATGGTAGTTCACTACATCATACTTATCCCTGGTAGAACACCCGGCGAAAAGGAGAACGGCGACAGCGACGGTGAATGACCATTTCATGATTCAAAATTTGGAAGAATTAAACGTATAAAAAAATCGGAGCCCGACAACAGGCTCCGATTTTTAAACAATTGAACAAACCTGATTCTTATTTTGTGTAATCGGTAATTTGAGGGTTCCAATTAACCCAACCGCCCGTAGTCCAGTCGGTATCACCGAAAGCCCCGATATAATTTACCGAGGTGAAGCCGGTATAGCCGGTAAAATCCGCACCAGTCAATAAAATAGAACCTGCTCCGGGGAGTAATACGGGAGTCGTCGTGGGACTGAAAATAGAAGCATCCAACTTAATGGCGCTGTCATTCCATTTTGCCATGACCGTGTTGGTGGTTATGAACCAGGGAAGGGGATTTACTGCATTGATGGTTGCGACGGTACCAAGTGAAAAGGCCCCATTGCTAAATGAACCTACGCCGCCGGCAACGATCAATCCACGGGGCGGGGCGACATGGTTGTAATCACCCAGCGTCGAAGAACCTGCTGCTTGTGGAACAGAGAAAGGCAGGCCGGTTATATTATTGCTTCGTTCATCGACTGTCGTGGCAGAACCAAATCCATTTCCTCCCCATTTTTCAACACCTGCCAGCACGTTCTTTCTGAACACCAGTTCGCCGGCCGCTGCATTGGCAATAGTTCCCGGGGAACCCGCTGCATTATCAATATAAATTCCATTGGGGTATGCCGTAACAAAAGAATTAATAAGGTCCTGTTTTGCATTTCTCCTGATCTGCGCACCGTTTTGGAACTGAACGTTAAGCGGTGTTGCGTACGTAGCTTTCCCACCGATGATGGTCATATTTGAAAACGTCGCATTGGTGATGGGCAGGTTGGACGAGCCGAGTGCATCGTTGTCGCACTCGAAGCCATTCGATCCCGACTGATCGGCGATGTTTGGATCACGGATGCCGAGACTAAATTGTACCTGACCGCTAAAACCATTGTCCGTGTCAAAGTCGTCGTCCAATCCTTTGAAGGCAATCAGGTTTTTGCAATTCACCTTTCCGCCAAACCACTCAAAAGAATCGTCATTGGAAAAAGCAGCCTGAACGTGGTCAATGGTCGTCCCGGTGCCAATGCTTCCAAAAGTTAAACCATTGATCTCCTGGTTAGGTTGGATAGGATATCCGGCAAATTCAATGCGGACATACTGAAGTGTTCCGGAATTATCCGCATCATCTGAATTGGCGCCATTGCCGTGAAATGCACCGTAGGCGCCTTCCAGTTCTTCGATCCCATCGGTGCCGGTTGATGCCGATCCCTTGGTATTATTCGTTGCCTTACCACAAAGTACGACACCACCCCAGTCACCTGAAGTACGGGAGCCGGGCGCCTTTTCGGAAGTAAATACAATTGGCTTAGCTGCAGTCCCGATAGCAATGAGCTTGCTTCCGCGCTGAATAATGAGAGTACCTCCGGGAGCACCGGTTTTACCATAAATAACAGTTCCGGCATCAATAGTAAGAGTTGCCGTTGCTGAAATAACAGGAGCAACACCCGGTCCGGTGTGTGTATCGGTACCGATCCGGACAAAACCATTCAAGCGGTAAATTTTGTCTGCAGTCCAATGCGTATCTACTGTAATATTTCCTGCCGGCACATCTACAATTTCCTTATTGGGTACAGCGGACACGGTAACCAAAAATGTGGCTAATGCTGAAAGCTGACCCTTCTTATCGGAAGCCTGAAAGGTGATCAAATACGTCCCGCCGATGGGGGCTGCTGAAGGGATCGTGTAGCTGACAACAACATCCTGATCAACGGTTCCGGTAAGAGTTACATCAGGAACGGATGCATCGGTATTGCCATTTACAAGGATGGCCAACGTTTTACCTCCTTCCGGAGCATTAACGCTCACCGTGGTTGAAACTATGTTTCCAGCCAAATTCGACGTTTCTGCTGCAGAGACTGAAATCGATGGCGCAGGTTTGTTAAGTGTTTCCTTCTTACAAGAAGACAGGGAAAGCATGACCGCGGCGACAACGACCGTTGTTCCTGTCAATACATTCCTAAGGAATAGGGTTGATTTCATTGTTTTAGAAATTAGTGGTTTACGGACTTCGTGGCAGCAAACCTATCGCTTCGGCGTTATCCCAATGTTACCTTAAACCCAACGTTACTTTACGAATGTTTACGGTGTGTTAAGAAATAAAAAAGCCCGCTGAACGGGCTTGAAAAGCGTTTTAATCAATTTCTACAGGCGTACGGAAAACCCGATTGAAAATACCTGACCGGGCTTAAATTTCTGGATAACCTGGTCGGTTTTGGGATCCAGTTTTTTGTCGCCATTCCCATCCTGCAAAAGCAACCACGGTTGATTGAAAATGTCTGAAACGCCCCCCTTCACTTGAAAGCGACCGACTCGTTTTGAGAACGTAAGGTCGACGACATGCCGTGGCATAAGGTATACGTCATGATAAAAATCGGTCCCCACCAGAAATACGCTCTTGCCGACAACATTATACAGTAGATTCACTTGCCAACCGGATGGATCCGAATTATAAAAAATTCCTGTGTTGATTACATAGGGAGCTTGTCCCTGCAGGGGTCTCGCCGTAGAACGACCGGTGGCAT
>DATHFS010000575.1:0-8576 GCA_035317975.1 Cyclobacteriaceae bacterium
GGGCTTGCTGTGCACGGCATAAGGTAATCACATAAATAAGCTGTTAAAAAGAAAATAGTTGCATGAAAAAAATTCTGGTCCTGTTAATTTTTGAATCGGTTGCATTCCTAATCTGTGCACAGGGTCCGGTCGGGCCTTTGCCCAAATCAAATGTGAAACCGATGCCGGTTGGGGAATGGCCAACCTTTCGCGCCGACAATAACAGAGATGGCAGAGTGGAAGCAACAGGTGAATTTAAGAACAGCGTGAACCTAAGTCAGTCCGTTGATTTTTCGACGTCGGAGGCATACGGTGAACTTTCCCCCGGCAGCAATAAGTCTTCCGTGAAGTATGCCGGAGGTGAAATAAACAAAGCAGACGAGCTTCTTTCCTTGTCCGCCGAATGGCAAACCGAAAGCAAGGCTTATCTGGATTTATACGGCGACGGGAAAATCACCGCCGTATCCACCATGCAAAACACAAAATACGCAACGCTTTTCAATGGGGATGCCAACTATTACCGGATTGAAGCCCACGACGGATTCGGTGTTACCAGTAATGTAAATGACAATGTTTTTGTTGGTATTCGCGTCTACAAAGGAAATACGGATGAGCTCATCGTAGAAAAGAGATTTCCGAAAGGAGACTTTATGCAAAGGCCACATGTTACCGTGGCCGATATGAACAATGATGGACAAAAAGATATCATCATCACCAGTTGGGAAGGTATTTATGTATTTAATAATAAAGGAGATTCCATAGCCGGTCTCAGTCAAAACGTACCCGGCTGGCACCATCTGCGGAAACGCGGTTTTGCCAATATTGTCGATATCGACGGCAACGGATATAAGGACGTCGTTATTATAAGTTCATTGCCCTGGCATGTTGATGTCATTAAAAATGATGGAGGCGTACTCAAATTTGGCTGGACAAGAATATTTGACGAGCATGTCGAAAGCGCAAATAAAATATCAAAACCTATTCTAAACAGCGTAAGCGACTTTGATGGAGACGGCACCTATGAAGTTCTGGTCAACGTGTATAACTATAATGACGACCACAATTGGGCGGGTGTTTTGTTCGATGCAACCAACGGAAAAGTAAAAGCGCAAATAAAGGGAGCCTATGTTTTATCGGCAGAGGATGTAAACCATGACGGGAAATATATTTTTTTCTGTACGGAAACGCAGGATCAATCGGTGCCCCTTGCCGCAACGTTAAAAGCCGTCGCGTTTAACAACGGCGGGATCAAAGAGGTTTTACGCATTGACAAAGGTGAATGGATCAACCCGAGAATAGCCAATACTGTTCCGACCTTAACAACGCATAACGACGGCATTTCCAGCCTGGGCGACGACGCCGTGCTGTGTGTGGATTATGAAAACATAGGGCAAAAAGCATTTTTTGCCAAAACCAAAAATAAGGACGGGAGCACCGTAATAAACGGCTATTATGTATCGAAGGAGGGGAGCGTGAGAAAGGCGACTCTTGGCGCAATCATTCCATCGGGGATGTATGGAGAGATACTCAGGAGCAGGAAGAACGCCGATGGGAAATCCAGTTTACTATTACAAGTAAAAGCGTTCGGGACCCCCGGTGGTACCGTTCAGATCACGGGAGCCAATGCGAAAAACCGGGGACGCTTTATCAGCACAGGTAAAAAACTGTACGTCCCCGTCGTGGCGGACATCAATGCAGATGGTTTTCCAGAGATCGTCATTCCCAATGATGTTGGCGAGGTGTTGTGTTTTGGCAGAAACGCCGTGGGAACGTTGACCCTTCAGTGGAAAGTGCCCGGTCATGGTATGCTGTGGCAATATGCTCAGGCCATGGACTATGGTATTGCTGTTGACGATATCAATCACGATGGCTATAAAGAGGTTATTGTAAGCGGTGCGAATGAGGCAGGTGCCGTACTCTTTCTGTATGATCACAACGGCAAGGTGTTGTGGCAAAAAGGCTTTCCGGAAATTAATGCCGGTGATATGACTTCATTTGATGGCAATCTGGCATTTTTTGGGACGGCGCAATCCTCGAAACGGAAAAACAGGGATGTTATCGTGACCGTCCAAAGAGGAATTGCCCATGGAGGGAAGACGTATTGTCTCAACGGAACGGATGGGTCTGTCATATGGGAACTGAATAGATTGGCCGCAGACAACGGAAAGGGGAGGACGATCGACAGCGGGGCAGCGGGAAATATTTTTTCGACTTATGATATTGACGGTGACGGATCGGATGAAGTCATGTGCGGCTATGGCAATATTGTATTTTTTGCCGACAGCAATGACGGCACGATCAAGTTTAAATCATTCATGCGAAAGGTATTTACCGACAAATACGATTATCCCGGAAAGGGATACTCCTCTTTCTGGATGCAGCAGATTTTACCGGTTGCGTTCCGTAACAAGGGTGAGATCGCGCTTTCCTGCTTCAATACCGGTGTTGCGGCGGGAACCATGAATACGAGCGGTATCCTCTCCTGGTGTCCGGAAAAACTTGAATACAACGATCGGTTTTGGCAATGCATGGCCAACCTTGACGGAGACGGGAAGCTTTGGGTTGTCGAAATTTCAACACGGTCTTCGGATACTGTTCCTGTGTTGTTTGCCTATGATCCGGTAAACGGCGCAGCGCATAAAAACTTTTCTATGGAAATGCCAGGGCTCAAGCCCGGCTATACATCGGCGATCATGCCGGTTGCCTGTGATCTGAATGGCGACGGACGCGATGAAATAATCATAAGCAACAACACCGGCGTTTCCTGTTTTGGTTATAGCAATGGTAAGATGACGGTCTTATGGAAATACGAAGCGTCAGGTTGCGGACCGGCCGTTGTTGCCGACATCGACTCCGATGGTTTCGTTGAAGTAATCGTTGCGACGCAAAACGGCAAAATAATGGTCCTCGACAAATAAATAAATAATTAGTGACTCTGATTAAATAAGCTCATTTCCATGAAACAAATTTTACTGCTATTCATTTTAGGATCAACCCCGTTCCTGGCCAGCGCCCAGGTTCAGGTCAGGCCCTTGCCTTCGTCCGGTTATGAAAAACGAATTAAGGACTTTATTGATAACCTGACGGTTGTGGATACGCATGAACATCTGATGAGTCCGGCCAATCTTAAAAAAAGAACGCCGTTGGATTTTATGCTCCTGCTACAGGGCTATTCGGATTTCAGAACGGCAGGAATGCCGAACATGAATTTGGTCCTGAAGGACTCTCTTTCCCCAAAAGAAAAATGGCAAATCGTGAAGCCCTATTGGGAGGCGTCGTCGAATACAACGTATAACCGCATCGCCCTTCTTACGGCCGATAAACTCTTTAACATTAAAGATATTAATGAGTCAACCGTAACGGAACTTTCAGACAAAATCAGCAAGGCGTACCAGACTGACAATTGGATTAACAGCGTTATAGAAAAGAGTAAAATCGATTTTGTTATTGAGGACAACCTGATGCAGCAAAAGGAAGCGAAGCAATTCGGAAGTGAACGTTTTCGCTACGTTAAACGATTTGATAATTATATCGCCGTTAACTCGAGAGAGAAAATAAATTACATTGCCCAACAACACAATAGAAGCATTCAAACACTGGATGCGTTGGTAGAGACGCTGGGAGCTGACTTTAAAGCCGCGGCGGAACAGGAAATCGTTGCAATAAAGATCGGCATGGCCTACCGGCGGATCTTATACTTTGAAGATGTAACAAAGGAAAAGGCAGAGGAGGTTTTTAATACGGTACTGAATATGGATGAGAGAATGCTCTCCGCCGCGGATGTGAAGCCCCTGCAGGATTATATGGCGCATCGCGTTTTGGACCAGGCTAAACTGTACAACGTACCGGTCCAGATCCATACCGGTTTCCAGCAGTATGGGAATACGATCAGTAATGCGAATCCTACCCACTTGATCAATTTGTTCAGGGAATACCCCGGTGTAAGGTTTGTTTTATTCCACGGAAGCTACCCGTATGGCGGAGAGTTGTCGGCGATCGCAAAAGCGTTCGGGAACGTTTACCTGGATTTAACGTGGGTCTATGTTCTTTCTCCATCGTTTAGCGTGCGGTATCTGCACGAATGGCTTGAAACCATTCCGGCTTCAAAGATAACGGCATACGGAGGGGACTACGGAAATGTAGAAAATGCCTATGGACATCTTCTGGTCGCAAAACAGATTGTTTCGAGGGTCCTGATCGATAAAGTGAAAGATGGCTATTTCTCTGAGGGGGAGGCAAAAAAAATTGCACAGATGATGCTGCATGATAATGCCGTACAGATTTATAAACTTTCTCCTTCAAAACGAATGCACCCGGAACAACTCTATTATTCAGAACCTCCCCCACCGCAGAAGAAGTGAAAATGATGAATCGGAATGTTGATATCGATAACGTAACAATTATTTACCCATGAGAACAAAACAGGTAGTCCTCTTTTTCATGTTGTTCGTGTTTACCAGTTATTCACTAACAGTTGACGCTCAAAAAAAGGATAAAGTGCAAATGATGAAAATCTCAGTGCAGAAACGAGTACCCTCTGATTTAGGCGGGGGAGCGTACATGGTAGTTAATGAGATACAGCAATGGAATCCGAAAGAGACAGCTATTATTATTTGCGACATGTGGAACCAGCATTGGTGCAAGGGAGCTACCGCCAGGGTTGCTGAAATGGCACCGATCCTGAACAACGTGGTATCCCTTGCACGTGAAAAAGGAGTATTGATTGTGCATGCCCCCAGCAGTTGCATGCCCTATTATGAAAACCATCCGGCGCGGAAACTGGCACAGAAGTATAACAACAAGAAAAACCAGGTTTTTGCCGGCAAGGCCGACCTCCTGGATACGGAGAAAGGTGCTGTCTGGCCAATCAACCAGGAAGACGGTGGTTGTGATTGTGCGATCGAATGCAAACAACGGAACGCATGGGAACGTCAAATTGATGCGATCGAAATTAAGAACCTCGATGCAATAACCGATTCCGGTGTAGAAGCGGCAGGGCTTTTTCAGGCAAAGGGAATCAAGAATGTGATACTCATGGGGGTTCATGAAAACATGTGCGTTATTAACCGCCCGTTTGCGTTACGGAGTATGGTCCGGTTGGGGATGAATGCCGTTGTCATGCGCGACCTGACCGACGCCATGTACGATTCGAAGGAATGGCCGGTTGTTTCTCATTTTACCGGGAACAGCCTGATGACCGAATACATAGAAACCTATATTGCCCCGAGTATTGTTTCCAGTGTCTTTACCGGTCAGAAGCAATTCCGATTTAAAGAAGATAAGCGTCCTATCGTTGCTTTTCTTATCGCAGATAATGAGTACCACGCCAACCAAACGTTGCCCCAATTTGCTCATGACCTGTTGCTGACAAAAGGTGTGAATTGTGAGTTTGCATTGGGAAAGCCGGTCGCAACAGGGGAGGGCGTACACAATATTGAAAATCTTCAGATACTGAACGATGCGGATCTTGCCGTGATTTTTGTACGGCGCAGGGCATTGCCTGCGGAACAAATGAGTCTCATCAAAGAATATGTTAAAAGCGGAAAACCGGTACTGGGAATCCGTACAGCAAGCCACGCCTTCGACGCTCAAAAGACTGTCCCTCACGAAGGCGGCAGTGTCGTTGCGGCAACGGGACAGGTGCCTGAAGTATTGGCTCAATGGCCGGAATTCGATAAGGATATCTTAGGGGGAAACTATCAGGGTCATTACGGTAACATGAAAGAAGGAATAGTGTTCTCCGTCGTGCCCGGAATGGAAAACCATCCGATAGTAAAAGGAGTCTCTCCGGACGGTTTTACCGGTCCGGTCGCTCCATCTGAAAGTCTTTATAAAAACAGACCCCTGAGGTCTGAAAATATAGAGGTACTCCTTTTAGGAACCATTCCTGGGCAGCCTGCTGAGCCGGTCCTATGGATAAACAATCTGGAAAGGGGTAAGGTCATTTATACTTCTTTGGGGCATTGGGACCACTGGAAAATAAATGACTTCCATACGCTGATGCTCAATTCAGTTGGATACTTATTAAAAAAATAACCATTAAAAACAAAAGGTCATGGAAAGAAGAAATTTCATCGGTAAGGCAGTGATCGGGACGCTGGGAGCGACCCTGGGATATTCCATTTTATCAGATGCAAAAGGTGCCAATAACAAGATTGTCCTGGCACTCATTGGCTGTGGTGGCCGCGGTACAACCGTTTTATCCGGGATTGTTAGCGTAAATGAAAATATTGAAGTTAAATATTTATGCGACGTTAATGAAACCCTGGCGGCCATTCCCCGCGAGACCGAAAAGTATAATAAACTCCAAGGCTATGCTCCCAAGTTTGTCACCAATATGAAAAAAGTATTCGACGACAAGGATGTCGATGCTGTCGTGATTGCTACTCCTGAGCACTGGCATACCTTGGCAACCATTTGGGCATTGCAGGCGGGCAAGCATGTCTATATGGAAAAAAACCCCACGCTTTCAATATGGGAAGGTCAAAAATTGATTGAGGCTACAAAGAAATATAATAAAATAGTCCAGGTCGGATTTCAAAACAGAAGTGCTCCCCATGGATTTACTGCACGGGAATATATAAAAAGTGGAAAGTTAGGCGATATCGTTCTCGTGAAGTGTTATAACATGCTCGGTGGTCAGAAATGGATGCCCAAACCGGATACCGACGTTCCTAAAGGATTGAATTGGGATGCGTGGCAAGGACCGGCAAGAGCCGTGCCGTATAATCCCAACCGTCATAGTATGACAAGCCGTGGGGGATGGCTGGACTTTTGGGATTATGGAGGCGGCCCTCTTTCCGATGATGCCAGTCACGTAATGGATTTTGCCCGTCTGGTGCTGGGAAATCCAGGCCACCCGAAATCGGTGTACTGTATGGGTGGAAATAATGCATTTCATTCACAAAAAGAAACACCTGAGTTCCTGTCCATCACATACGATTTTGGAACGTTTGCGATGACGTGTGATAGTGGAAGTGTCACCAATTACATGAAGAAAACGCCGAATGCGATACGGATGGATCCCACGCAATACCCGGATTGGCGGACCAATGCAGACAGAACGGAAATATATGGGACCGAGGGGCTTATGTACCTGGCCCGGCATGGCGGTGGATGGCAGGTAAAGGGCGAAGATTCTAAAATCATAGCTCAGGATAAAAGCATCATGCCTGATCCGGATCACCAGAAAAATTTCATTGAGTCGATCAGAGCAAACAAAACACCGAATGGGGAAGTTTCGCAAACCCATCTAAGCGCTTCGTTAGTGCACCTGGCCGATATCGCCTATCGCACGGGGAATAAGCAATTGTATTTTGATGCAAAAACCGAACGCTTTACCAATAGTGACGACGCAAATAAATTACTAAAGGGGAATTACCGGACACCCTATGTCATTCCGGATGCGATATAATTTGAAAAATAGTAACCATCATAATCAAAACAGGATAGAACATGAGAACCGTTAAACTGTGTATTTTATTGTCAGGGTTTTTCCTTTTCAGTATGTGTGGCCAGAAGGAGAAAAGCGTAAGCGAGAAAAGCGCAAGCGAGGAAAAAGTAAAGGAGAAGGATCTGAATATTGTTTTTATTTCAGGGTGTAATGAATATGTATCCCACATTACCCTAAAAGATTTTAAAAAGACGCTGGAAGATACCTATTCAAACCTCCGGGTCACGATTTTACAGGCGGATGGACCGCTCAATGTCAAAGGCGAGTATTCGAATCTGAATGGAACTGAGGCGTTAGCGGATTGCGATCTGTTGCTGACTTTTGTCCGGAGGACAACTATTTCAGGAAAGGCGATAGAGGATATTAAGAACTATGTAAAGTCAGGGAAACCGTTGGTGGCGCTTCGGACCTCAAGTCATGGATTTCAATCCTGGCCTGAGTTTGATAAAGACGTGTTAGGCGGGAATTATTCATTGCACTTTAAAGGAGAACCGGAAAAACGTAAACTCGGCCCTGACGGGATGGCCTATACGGTGGGAGAGCCCAGTGGCCAACCCCAAAAGGTAACGGTAGATTCTTTAAATAAAGACCATCCCGTCCTCGAAGGTATTCAGGACTTTGTTTCAAAATATAGTCTGTACAAGACAGCTCCCATCGCCGGTGATGCGAAATTACTTCTCACGGGAAAAACATCGGAAGGATCCCAGCCTGTTGCATGGACTAGAGATCAACATGGCAGGAGAGTAGTCTATATCGCGTTAGGCGGTGTTCAGGATTGGAAAAATCCAATTTTTGTTAAGCTGATAACGAACTCCTTGTTTTGGGCTGCTGATTTCAAGGCCGAAAGAAAATAAACAAAACGCTACCTCTGCGGTAATTTTTCCGTCCTGGTATCGTGCCTGCCCGCTTTCACTTTACTATACCCTGAACAAGAAATGAAAATAGCAACGTTAGAATTATTTAAAGTTCCGCCGCGGTGGCTTTTCCTGAAGATCACAACAGAAAACGGTACAGTGGGATGGGGAGAACCTGTAGTGGAGGGTAGAGCCAGCACGGTAAAAGCGGCAGTGGAGGAAATGGCCTCTTATATTATAGGGAGAGATGCACGGCAGATTGAAGACATTTGGCAGGTACTCTATCGGGG
>DATHFS010000576.1:0-2393 GCA_035317975.1 Cyclobacteriaceae bacterium
AAAAACTAAAGATCCCCCTTCATAAACTCAGGATCGATGAAACCCTATTCCGGCCAGTTGATATCATGGATATTTACGGGGACAACGGGAAGGCTAAGAAAATTCTGGGATGGAAGTATGATATGAGTTTTTTTGAGGTGTTGGATAAACTGATTGAAGAGGAGATGAAGGCGGGGTAAACCAGGATTTACCAGTAAACGCCCTTGCGATGTCCGATCCCTAAATATAGCTTTGACCTCGAGCGGCTGACGTGCCGTGGGCCTGGGAGTAGATTATCCCTTCATCTTTTCAGGGTCTTGCCGGCTGTCAAAAATATCGGTGATGACAATGGCTTCACCTTCGATCCGGTAGATTTTATAGCTGCCTTCAATAATTCTCCGGTGGGATTGTGCCCATGTGTTCCAGGTATTCTTCCTGCTGTCCGATAAAAGGATTCTCTAAAAGCTTGTCCGCTTTGGCTAATATCCTGTCGCGTATCTCATTTACTTTTTCTGCGGACACTTCGGGTGGAAAAAAATCCAGGCACTCCTGTAAGCTCGCGATCGCTTGCCCGGTATAAACTAACTTCATTTACTGATTAGCGTGTCGTGCGCTTGACCACTTCTTCCTTGCTATGCACCCGGCCGGCCTTGATATCCTCTTCCGACTTCAATGCCCGGAGAGTTAGCTTTTCTCTCAATACCGGATTCAGGCCGGTCTTTAATAAAATGGTTCGGATCGCTTGCAATACACTCATATCGTTTTCGTGCTCGATCATCTGCTGAAGCTCTATTTTAATTTCTACTGCACTCATACGTCGCGCTTTTTACGCCTTCCAAAGTTAACGATTTAAAAGTTAATTTCGTTTTCGGCTCACCGGAAGGGATGGAAAATAACGCTCGTCCCGTCTGAACCCAGCAATGACACATGAAAAAATCATAGTCATCATTCAAAATCACAAGAATCACAGTTCAGACAATTTTGTGGAACCTTCGCGCACTTTGTGGTTAAAAATGCATTTTACGACTAAGGGCACAAGGACACACGAAGTACGCCATGAAATAACTAAGGAGATTGGCGGAATCCAGCCGTCCGAATCTAAAATACCGGTTTAAACTGTCTCAAAAATCGGATATCATTCTCCGAATAAAGCCGGAGATCGTTTATCCGGTATCTCAATTGCGTGACGCGCTCTATCCCCATGCCGAAGGCAAACCCGGTGTACTCTTCCGGGTCGATGCCGCAATTCTTTAAAACATTGGGATGGACCATGCCCGATCCTGCTATTTCTACCCAGCCGCTGTGTTTGCAGACCGTGCAGCCAGCGCCCTTACAGATCAAACAGGTAATATCGATCTCTGCACTGGGCTCGGTAAACGGAAAAAAGGAAGGACGAAAACGGATATCAATGTCATTGCCGTACATCTCCTTTGCAAATTGATAGAGGGTCTGTTTCAGATCCACAAAACCTACATTCTTATCCACGTACAGCCCTTCCACCTGGTGAAAGAAACAATGGGCTCTGGCCGATATTGCTTCGTTGCGATACACTCGTCCCGGCATGATGGCGCGGATGGGAGGCTTTTGTTTCTCCATCAACCGGATCTGGACATTGGACGTATGCGTCCGCAAGAGAACATCGGGGTTCCTTTCCAGGAAAAAGGTATCCTGCATCTCTCGAGCCGGATGGTTTTCGGCGAAATTCAGCGCGGAGAAGTTATGCCAATCATCTTCTATCTCGGGGCCATCGGCGATGCTGAAGCCAAGGCGTTCAAAAATTTCGATAATGCGGTACCGTGTTAAGCTGAGAGGATGAAGGTTGCCGGTTTTGTTGGGAATGGGCGGAAGCGTCAAATCAAGTTCGACCTTTCCGGGACCGACAGGATTTTCGAGAGTCTGATTTAGTTCCTTGAATTTAGCCTCAGCTTCTTGCTTCAACTTATTCAAACCTTTGCCGAGATCCTTTTTACTTTCCGGAGAGGCTTTTTTAAGGTCTTCAAAAAGTTCGGCCAAGGCTCCTTTACGGCTGATGAATTTCATTCGAAACACTTCCAGATCGGCTGCGTTTCGACCTTGAAATGAATTCAACTCTTGTTCCAAAAGCGCTATTTTTTCCTGCATAAAGTATTCAAGTAACTCGATTTTGTCCTTTCCTTAGAACGAAGTTAATTCCCAGGCAAATCATTACAACAAGCCCCAAAATTAAGGCATCGCTGCTTCCCCGCAACAGCAAAGCCAGTACGATGAAGAAAATATTAATTCCGGCAAGAATCAACACGGTTTGAGCGTGTGAAAAGCCCATGTTGAGGGACCGATGATGAATATGGTTCCGGTCGGCCCGGAAAGGAGATTGCATTCTTCTTATTCTCAGAAGAATTACCCGCAGGGTATCAAAAATGGGGATAATAAGAACA
>DATHFS010000577.1:0-3195 GCA_035317975.1 Cyclobacteriaceae bacterium
TACACGACGAAGAACGGATTGACCTGGTGGTCAGTGATATCCTTATGCCCGACATGGATGGGTTGACCCTCTGTAAAAAAATAAAGGAGAACATCCAGACCAGTCACATACCGGTGATCTTGTTAACGGCCAAAGTTGAAATTGAAGACCGGATTGAAGGGTTGCAAGTCGGCGCCGATTCCTACATTCCCAAGCCTTTTCATCCGGAACATCTTTTTGTCCGGATTGAGAAACTGATCGAGCGGATGGAAATGATCCGTAAGAAGTTTCAAAACTTTGCAGAGATCGAGCTGACGCAACTTTCCACCGGTATCAGTGAACGGGACGATACGTTCTTTTCCAAAATAACGCAATGCATCCAGGACCATTTAAGCGAGCCTGACTTCAACGCCGATATCATCGGAGAAGAAGTTGGAATGAGCAAAGCCTCGTTGTACAGAAAAGTAAAAACCATCACCGGCCTGACGCCCCATGGCCTGATAAAACAGTATCGCCTGAAGAAGGCGGCAGACTTACTCAAGAACCCGGCCATCAGCGTATCGGAGGTGATCTACGAAACCGGTTTCAACAGCCGCTCCTATTTTTACAAATCCTTCAACGAAATGTTCCACTGCCACCCGAGGGATTTCAATGGGGTGGTTGAAGGGGGGAAGAAATAGTAGGCAGAAGTCTATGAGATTTTTTTCGGCGCCTAAATCAAATTTTGACCCGATTTCACTAGCTTGTATTAGAGATGCCACGCGCACTTGCAAGGCAAGAGTGCGATCGACGGTAGATTGAAGTGAGGCATTGCCTCGGCACCGAACTCAAAAAAGTGGGCAACCGGCGGATCAGAAACCTGATAATTTCGCTGGATTACCAGTTTTCAAGAGGCGAAACCCACCAATTGCCTCAAATTCGCGCAAAATCACCAAAAACATTGGGAAGAGATTGGGAACGGATTGGGAAAGTGTTGCTTTTTCCCATGTAAGCATGGACAAGCAAGGGCAAATGACTGGGTTAGCATGGACTAACTATGGGCGAGCTATGGACTAACTATGGACGAGCTATGGACAAGCTATGGACGAACTATGGACAAGCTATGGACAACGCCTGGGTCAAAGTGCTTCCTGGGGGTGGGCGATCCCGAGGTGAACGGGACACCCTGATTCTTTTATTTTTGTGCGACCTAACGGTTAGTAGCAGTTGATTGACGTATCCTATAACTTTTCAACGCCTCATTATTAACCCCAAAAAACACCCTATCCCCCTCCACCACCACACTCCTTACCTCACCCTTCAGATGGAGCCCCGATTGCGGTTGCGGCAAGTAGTGAAAGTTGCCTTTGCCATCTCCTAAAAGTACCGCACCACGGTTGGCATCATCCCGGCCGAGGTAAATCCGGTTGGACAGATTATTCCCGGCAAGGATCAAATCATCGTTGCCATCATGATTCAGATCGGTCACTGCGATCGCATGAACGGGAGCAACTTGAGCTTCCACCGGTAACTCCTTCTTTATGAAACGTTGCCCTGTGTTTTCAAGGTAGATGCTGGTCATGGTGCTGGCTTTCAAAACCGGTGTTGTTGCCAATTGATCGGCTGAAAGAATTTCTGCGATGCCCGCTTTCGCATAGATGGCGTAGTCATTGAACTTTTTCTTTAACACCGGCACCTGCCCGATCATATCATCACGAAGAGCAAGGGGAACAGATTCGCTTCCTATATAATGAATGATGATGGGGTCCACCGACCCATTGCCGTCAATGTCGGTGTAATAAAGCTGCAATGGATGTTCCTCATCCGCTTTCAGGTGAGAGTTCAACCCGTAATTCCCCACGACCAAATCAATATCACCATCCTTGTCAAAGTCGCCGCTGGCAAGGCAATTCCACCATCCGTCGCTTGAAAATGGAAACCATTGCTTCGAAACATCAACGAACAGGGGCCCCTGGGTAAGAAACGCTTTCAGCGGCATCCATTCTCCAGCAACGATCAAATCCTTTTTACCATCGTGGTTTAAGTCGAGCCAAATGGCATCGTTCACGATGCCCAGGTCTGCATTGGCCGGCTTGATCGAGGTGAAATTTCCCTTTCCGCTGTTAAAATAAATTTTACTCGGGGAAAAGAGCGGATACGTACCGGGAACCACGCTTCCCCCAATAAACAAGTCGATATCTCCGTCGTTGTCAAAGTCAACCGGCCGTACGCATTTTTTATTCGTGTAATTTTGCACCAATTGCCCGGTCGATTTTGTAAAAATACCTTTGCCATTATTGATGTATAGCCGGTCTTGCAGCAAGGGTGAATTTTCCGCAAACTCATATCCCCCGCTCACGACATACAGATCCAAATCTTTATCTCCGTCAGCATCAAAGAGTGCCGCATCGACGTCTTCGCTGGCGGCATCTGATTCCAGGGCTGCAGAGAGCATTTTTTTAAATACATGGTCTTTGTTCTGCAAAAAAATCACACCGGATTGTCCCTTGGCCCCGCCGACAAACAGGTCAACTGTACCATCGCCATTGACATCGCCCTTTACAAGGCAAGGACCATTGTGAGAAAAAAAGTGAGGCAACAGGAACTGTTTGGCAAAATCATTTTCTTCGTTCTCTATGTGCCGGAAATCAGGCGCCTCTGTCTCTTCCAGCAATTTTTTACCTACAACAGAAGGCGATTCATAGCGCGTGGCATGTTGAATATTCAGCGTGAGTATGCTGTTGGCTTTGCTGTTCAATACCAATTGACTCGTATTGTCAGGCCAGCGGATGCGCAGGGAATCCAGCGACGGGTGTTTCCCTATTCCCACATGCAAGTCATTGTCTACAGAAGATTGATATCCCCGTACCGGGTTTTGTTCAAGGTAAAATGCATCGTCTCCAGCATAGGCATACAGCTTAGCGCCAATGCCGGTTGGGTTCTTTGGATCCCCCCGGAGTTTTATTTTAAGGAAATTATTCTTCAATAGGATTTCGCTGTTGTTCCTGTACAGTCCCGCTACGTCATCTGTATTATTCGTCACCAGGTCGAGGTCCCCGTCATTGTCGAGGTCGGCATAGGCGGCGCCATGAGAGAAACTATTGTGATCAAACCCCCAGTCGTGAACTTTATTTTCAAAATGATCATTTCCTTCATTCCTGAAAATGTAATTAGGAAGGCTGATTCCGGGCATATGAGAAACATATTCCTGAATACCCGGAGCCTTGCCTCCGCTTT